>JBDTPM010000026.1:0-6679 GCA_039932695.1 Gallionella sp.
GGTACCGGTTACTCTTCCTTGCAATATCTGAAGCGGTTGCCGCTGGATCAAATCAAGATCGACCAATCTTTTGTACGCGATATTATAAGCGACCCCAATGATGCTGCGATTGTGCAGACCATCATCGCGATGACTGAGGCGCTGGGCTTGAATGTGATCGCAGAAGGCGTGGAAACCGAGTCACAGCGTGAGTTTCTGGATGCTCATGGTTGCCACGCTTTTCAGGGGTATTTGTTTGGCAGGCCGGTTCCACTGGATCAGTTTGAGAGCATATTAAAACGTGAACAAAATAATTCAGGTGCATCGTAGCGCACTGCCATACGCAGCTTCGGAATTTTTCGCCGCACTGACCGGCACGGCCAGCAATCGAGAGCGCATTTCCTGCCAAACAATATTCCTTGCCCCACCCCCGGTTGTGATGACGCGTTTGAGCGGAGGCGCGCCGAGTTCGGCCAGCTTGGCATAGCCCGCCACTTCGATACGTGCCAAGCCTTGCAGTAAGCCATGCAAAAATTCTACCTCGTTGACTGGGCGAGAGCTAACTTGCCCGGCACTGAACCGAAGTGGACGTGGCGCAAGATGCGCATCGTTGATAGGGAAACGTTCGCCGGGTTTAGGTAAAGGGTAGTAATCCAGCGTGCTATCTTGCAGCGGATTAATTTGTTTGCTCAATGTAGTAAGTTGTTCATCATTGAAATAATGGCGCAGCACTGCGCCACCCGCATTCGATGCACCGCCCACCAGCCATAGATCGCCATAGCGATGGCTGTATACGCCGTATTCCGGTGCAGCTATGCGCTGCGTGGAAAGTTGTTTAAGTACCAACGTGCTGCCCAGCGAAGTCAGACCCACACCAACCTCGTTAATATCTGATGCCATGAAAGCCGCGTTGCTGTCAGTTGTGCCAGCATGAATTGTGCAGTGCGGATGAATGCCAAAATGTTTCGCGATGTCGGGCTGGATCAGTCCGATCACATCGCCGGGCGCCAACACCTGTGGCAATAGATGCGCGTGTGGCAGAGCCATTATCCAATCCGGCCAGCATAACTGCTCAACGTCATAGCCGGTTTTTAATGCGTTGTGATAATCGCTGATGCCCGGCTGCCCGCTGAGCAGCGCGGTCAGCCAATCGGCCTGATGTAAAAAATACGCGGCATGTTTAACGTTGCTTTGCTGCGTCAGCCACAGAAATTTGGCCAGGCCGGAGGTGGCGGTACAAACAGTATTACCGTTATTGGCAATGCCCTTGAGTTGAACAGCTTGCTGCTGCGCGCGGCTGTCGTGGTAGAGCAGGGCGGGGGAAATGGCTTCCAGTTTTGCATCGCACAGCATCACCGTGCCGGAGGTGCCGTCTATCGCCAAGCCGCGCAGTCGGGCCGCGATGTCTTTGGGAATGGCATTGAGCAAGGAATGCAGCGCAGCTCGCCAATCGCTTGGGGTCTGCACCGCCGGGTCAGGGTAGCTGACCTGCCGCTCCCAGACAATGGTCTGGTCATGGTCAATGACGCAAGCACGCGCGCCGGAAGTGCCGAAGTCTAGGCCGAGATAATGGATCATGGGAGGGAAATAACCCCCCTCAGTCCCCCCTTATCAGGGGGGAAGCGTGCATCCTCCCCTGACAAGGGGAGGGTTGGGGAGGGGTTACTCACGCGTGTTCGATTGTGTGCTGAACTGGTTTAGATCAACGACTGGTGCAGGCTGCCAGCCCGGCTTGCGCTGTTCTGCGATCACATTGGTGAAGATGCCGCCGCGCACGTAGAATTTTGCGGTCAGGCGCATGAAGCGCGGTTGGATGGCGGCGGCCAGATCGTCCAGAATGCGGTTGGTCACATCTTCGTGAAAATGTCCTTCATTGCGGAACGACCAGATATACAGCTTGAGGCTTTTCAGTTCGACGCACTTTTCATCCGCGATGTAATCCAGGATCAGGGTTGCAAAGTCCGGCTGGCCGGTCTTGGGGCAAAGGCAGGTGAACTCGGGGATCTCCATGTGGATATGGTAATCGCGCTGCGGGTTCGGGTTGGGAAAGGTTTCCAGCGTTTTGTTCGGTTGGGGAGTCATTTGGTATGGCCGCCATGTTCGGTTAGAATGGCGCGCATTATATCGCTGTGCTGTTCATGGAATCCCAATAAATTGCGTCTTTCCCAAATCAAGCTATCCGGTTTCAAATCCTTCGTTGACCCCACCCACATCTCGCTGCCGGGGCAGATCGTTGGCGTGGTCGGCCCGAACGGCTGCGGCAAGTCGAATGTGATCGATGCGCTGCGCTGGGTGCTGGGCGAATCCAAGGCGTCGGCGCTGCGCGGCGAGACCATGCAGGACGTGATCTTCAACGGATCCAGCAAACGCAAACCGGTTTCCCGCGCCAGCGTCGAGCTGATCTTCGACAACTCGCTGGGCAAGGCCGCCGGGCAGTGGTCGAGTTACGCGGAGATATCGATCAAACGTGTGCTGCAACGCGACGGCGATTCCAGTTACCACATCAACAACCAGCATGTGCGCCGCAAGGACATCACCGATATCTTCCTGGGTACCGGCCTGGGGGCACGAGCTTACGCGATCATCGAACAGGGCATGATCTCGCGCATCATCGAGGCCAAGCCGGAAGAGTTGCGCATCTTTCTTGAGGAGGCGGCGGGCGTTTCCAAATACCGCGACCGCAGGCGCGAGACCGAATTGCGCATCGGCGACACCCGCGACAATCTGTTGCGCGTCAGCGATATCCTCCAGGAGCTGGAAAAGCAACTGGTGCATCTGGGCGCGCAGGCCGAGGTGGCGAAACAATACCGCGCGCTGGAAACGCAGCGCGACATCACCCAGCGTTTGTTCTGGCTGGTGAAGAAGCAGGAAGCCGAGTCGCAACGCGTCCGGTTCACCCAGGCCATCGAGAAGACCCGCGTCGAACTGGACGCGGAGACCGCCCGGCTGCGCGACATCGAAAGCCAACTGGAAACCGCGCGCACCGAACATTATCAATTTTCCGACGCGCTGCATCTCAGGCAGGGTGAGCTATACACCGCGAACGCCGAAATCGCCCGATTGGAGCAGCACATCAAGCATGTCACCGAGCAACGCCAGAGGCTGACACAGCAGATCGGCAATACCGAGCGGCAGATCGAACAGCAGTTGCATCAGCGGCAGGGCGTGCATTCCCTGTTGGAACATTGGCAGCGCCAGCAAGAAGGTGCCGGAGTCAAGGTCAGCGATGCCGAGCAGCATGCTCAGGAAGAAGGGAAGAGTCTGCCGCAGGCCGAAGAAGCGGCTCGTACCGCGCAGGAACGTTACAACGTGCTGCAACGCGAACAGCTTAAACTGGAGCAGCAGTTGCAGCTTGCCGATACGCAACGCGCCAACCTGCAACGCAACATCCAGCAACTGGAATCACGCCGTTCGCGATTGCTGCTGGAAAAAGACAATTTGCCCGGCGCCGATACCGGCGCGTTGCAACAGACACAACAGGAGTTGACCGGGCTGGAAGCAGAGCGAGCCGAGCAGGTTCGCCAGCTTGCGAACCTGCAGGAGCAGTTGCCTCTGGCCGATAATCAGTTGCGCGAACTGCGCGGCTCCCTGCATCAGCAGGAACGCGTACTGGCGCAGACCGAGGCGCGCTTGCAGGCATTGCAGCAATTGCAGCGGCAGATCGACAGCGACAAGAATCTGAATGCATGGCTGCTGCAGCACCAATTGGACAAGTTGCCGCACCTGTGGCAATCCATTCGCATCGAGAGCGGGTGGGAGGACGCATTGGAAGCGGTATTGCGCGAGCGGCTGAATGCGCTTGCTGTGCCGGCACTGGAAGATGCCACTGCATGGAACGACGCTCCGCCGGCGAAGCTGGCACTTTTCATCCCGTCTGACGGCGGTGGAGGTGATTCCAACGGAGTGGCGGATCTGAAACCGTTGTTGAGTTATGTGCAATGTCAGGATGCTCAAGTGCTGCCGGTGATGCGCGACTGGCTGGCTCATGTGTATGCCGTTGCGGACGTGGCGCAAGGCTATGCACAGCGCGCAAAATTGCAGGCAGGTGGCTGGTTCGTTACCCCGCAAGGCCATTTGATCGGCGCACACAGCGTGCTGTTCCATGCTCCGGACAGCCAGTTGCACGGCGTGCTGGCCAGACAGCGCGAGATAGAGAAGCTGGAGCTGGAGCAGGCCGAGCAGAATCGCAATGCGGAGTATTCCAGACAGCAGGTCGCGCAAGCCGAGCAGCACCATCAATCCATCGAGATGCAGATCGCGCCGCTGCGCAATGCCGGCAACGAGTTGCAGCAACGCCTGCACAGCGCACAGATGAATATACTCAAGCTCAATCAGGCCCACGAGCGCAGTGCGGAACGCACCATGCAGATCGAGGGCGAGATGCAGGAAATGGCCGATCATCTGGCAGGCGAGCAACGCCAGCAATCCGCCATCGACGAGCAGATGGCGACCTTGCGTGAGCAGAACGATAATTTCCATACCCAGGTGGATGAGGCTCAGCGCCATGCCAATGTGCAGGATGCCGCGTTGCGGGAGCAGCGCGGCCGTGCACAGCAGGCGCAACATGCCTTGCAAGAGGCGCATTTCTTCGCCAAGACCTGCACCGAAAAGATCACCGATCTGCAGCACAACATCCGGCAACTGACCGAAGCTTTGGCTCAGTTCGAACAGAACCTGATTCAGTTAAAAACAGATCTGTCGGGCAGTGAAGATGAAACTGCCAAGGAGCAGTTGCAATCGGCATTGCAGGTGCGCCAGGTCTGCGAACAGGCACTGGCCTCGTCGCGCAACGTTCTGGAAAACGCCACGGTCAATCTGCAAAAGTTCGAGCAGGAACGACTCGTTTGCGAACACAAACTCAATCCGCTGCGCGACAAGCTCAGCGAGTTGACGCTCAAGGAGCAGGAGTCGCGTCTGCATGCCGAGCAATGGGCCGAGCAGTTGCAGGGTATAGATGAACAAGCGTTATTGCCGCTGTTGGAAGGCGGCAACTCCAGACCGAGTGCATTGCTGGGCGAATTGAACCGCCTTAATGCAGACATCGAGGCATTGGGAGCGGTGAATCTTGCGGCGCTTGAGGAATTGCAGACCGCGACTGAACGCAAAGCCTATCTGGACGCACAGGCAAAGGATCTGAACGAGGCGATGGCAACGCTGGAGGAGGCGATCCGCCGCATCGACAAAGAGTCACGGGATCTGTTGATGGATACCTATAACCGGGTCAATCAGCATCTCGCGGAGATGTTCCCGGTGCTGTTCGCCGGTGGTGAAGCGCGCCTGGTGTTGACCGGCGAGGAGATACTGGATAGCGGCGTGCAGGTGATGGCACAGCCGCCTGGCAAGAAGAACAGCTCGATACATCTGCTATCCGGCGGGGAAAAGGCACTGACCGCGATCGCGCTGGTGTTCTCGCTGTTCCAGCTCAACCCCGCGCCATTCTGTTTGCTCGACGAGGTGGATGCCCCGCTGGACGATACCAATACCGAAAGGTTGTGCGCGCTGATCAAGAAGATGTCACAACACACCCAGTTCGTGTTCATCAGTCACAACAAGATCACGATGGAGCTGGCGCAACAGCTGGTCGGAGTGACGATGCAGGAAAAGGGTGTCTCAAAAGTGGTGGCGGTGGACATCGAGGAAGCGCTGCGGATGCGCGACGAGACGCTGGCCGCTTAGATCTTCATCAGAGATTCCCCAGTCATTTGCAGAGCTGGCTGACATCCTTCTCGGTTTTTGTGATGCGGCGCTGACGCTCCTCGTCGCCCAGGTAGACCCGTTCACCTTTGGCATCGATCTCCATCATGCGTACACCTGACTGCAAGGCTTTCAGGTTTGATTGCGCGTTGGTGCAGTTTTCCTTGTTGGCCTCCTTGTTGGCCTTTTCCTGAGCAGACTTGCCGGCGGCTTCCTGCTTTTCCTTTTGTTTCTTTTTCAATTCCGCTTCGCGCTCTGCGATGGATTTTGGTTCGCCAGACTTGTTTGATTCTGTGCCGCTGCTCGCATCGCCCGAGACTTTGCTGTCGGATGCCGAACGTATTTTCTTGGACTTATCGCCGCCCGGAGGCGGCTGGTCTGAATAATGTACCCGGTTGTTTTCATCCACCCATTTGTTGACCTCGGCATACGCGTTGATACCGAACATCATCAATAAGACCAAAAGGCAATTTTTCATGGTAGGTCGCCCCAGCATTTGGATATGCGTTGATAAAAGTGGTCGATGCAGCAAAATCAGTAGTAAAATCTTGCAGCAAAGTATTACCGGTTGTCAGCGCAAGTCTAGCACATGAAAATACGAGTGCGGCCTCAAAATAATGGGTCCGAACGACAGTCTCATCGCAGAATCAAGGAGAGCAGGGTATGACGGAAGGCGAGAAAGTTGTGGCCGGAAACCCCAACTACTACGATGTTGAGCAAAATGGCGAGTTGGTATTGAAGTTATTCACTGCTTACTATCGGGCCAACAATCATTCAGGGAAGATATACGACGAATCCCCCAATTTCTTTCTGGTCAAACCCGAAGTGCTGGAAGGCCAGGATCTTGCCACGCGCAGTTCCGATAAATTGTTGCTCGCAGACTGTATTCAGCGAGCCAAGGCGCGCGCGGGTCACATCGGCGTGTCCAAGCATCGCAATCCGAAACTGGGCTATTACTGGCTGGAATTGTCGGTGATGCCGTTCATGATGGGTGACGCGGTGAGCA
>JBDTPM010000027.1:0-14600 GCA_039932695.1 Gallionella sp.
GGCAGCGGCACTACTTCGATTGCGGCGGCGTTCTCCTGGCGTGTGTGGATCCGCCGCGAGAGTTCGGGCGCGGAGTTTCGACCGAACCCGGACCACGTCTATTTCGCGGTTGCCCATCTCGAAGATGCATTCGATCGCGCCAAGGCAGCAGGATGTTCGTGGCTGGATTCTTCTTCGACCTCGGGAGGAAAATTCTCCAGCGCGATCTCGACCACTTCGGTGACATTGTCTCCATGCGCCGAGGAGATCGGCAGCGGTTCACCCAGGCCCAGCTCGAAGAAGTCGGCGGTAACTTTGGCGCGCTGCATGCCTTCGGCTTTGTTGACCAGCAACAGGATAGGCTTGCCGGTCTTGCGCAATTCCCCGGCGATGATGGCATCCTGCGGCGTGCATCCGGCACGGCCGTCGACCAGAAACAGTACAACATCGGCTTCGTCCACGGCCTGACGGCTCTGCTTGGCCATCTCGAACATGATGCCCTCTTTGGCGACCGGCTCCAGACCTCCGGTATCCACCACCAGATACGGTCTGTCTCCCACACGGCCGCGCCCGTAATGGCGGTCACGCGTCAGCCCCGGCAGGTCGGCGACCAGTGCGTCGCGGCTGCGCGTGAGGCGATTGAACAAGGTGGACTTGCCCACGTTCGGACGACCAACTAAAACCATGGTGGGCAGCATTTCGATAACCTAAAAAGTGTGACTACAAAAAGTGAAATGTGAAACGTGAAATGTGAAACGAAGCAACGGTTTTGCGTTTCACATTTCACTTTTCACGTTTCACCTTGAATGTATTGACAGCGAATACAAATCACCGTCATGCGTCTGCACCAGCAGACCGCTGTCCAGCGGGAGCGGCTCGGCTTGTATCGCGCCGCCGTCCAGTTTGATGCGCGCTGCGATGCTTCCGTCCTCGCGGTTCATGCCATGCAGATAACCCTCATAGTCACCGACCACAACGAACTTTTCCAGCGCATCGGGAGCGGTGGTTTCGCGCATGATCAATTTCTCGTTCTTCCACACCGTACTGCCGCTGGTCTTATCCAGCGCGATGACCAACCCCTTCGCATCGCTGAGGTATAGATATTTGCGCAGCAGCGTCATGCCCTTGTCGCTGGAGATGTCGCGGTTCCATAACGGGCTCCCTTGCGCCGGGTCAAAGCATGCCACCCGCCCTTGAAAAGCGATGGCACAGACTTGTTCATCATCAACGACGGGGTTGCTGGTGATGTCGCTGATGCGCTCAAGTTCGGTATTGCCGCGCGGCTGGGACACCGATACCTCCCAAAGCACCGAGCCATCGGCGATTTTCAACGCGATCAGCTTCCCTCCGGCAAAGCCGGCGTAAGCCACTCCGCGCTGCACGGTCACTCCGGCATGACTGCGCACGACCAGAGCCGGCGTACTGCGCTCATACAACCATTTGCGTTTGCCGTCTGCCGCGTTCAATCCGGCGATACGCCCGTCGCCGCTACGCACGATCACCACGCCATCTGCAACTTGCGGCACACTCAGCACTTCACTGGGTACTTTGCTCTTCCAGCGCAGTTTGCCATTTTCGTCATAAGCCAGCACATCGCCCTTGTCGCTTCCTATCAGCACCAGGCCATCGCCGCTGCCTGTACCGCCGCTGACGGTGATACCCGTTTCGATGCGCCATACCTGTCTGCCGTTAGCCCGGTCCAGACGTGTCAGACTACCTTTGGCGGAAGCGCCATAGATCGCATCTGCAGTCAGCGCGGGTCGAAGCAGGCTCGCTCCGGATTCACCCACGTCGCCATGCCAGCGCACCTCAAACTTGGCGGTCTCATTGAACTTGACCAGCTTGGCGGGGCCCGCTTCGCCTTTCATTTCGGCCCAGTCCGGCGATGAGTCGCTGGAACAACCGTCCAGCACAAACAAAGCCAGCAGAAATGCGAGTCCTGAGCCAAGTCGGAGGGCATGTCCTGAGACTATTCGCGGGGCCTGACATCCGGGAAATACGCCCGGATTCCTGTCAAATCGCCGATAGCCAGGACCTGCCGATTTCATTTGGTCACTACCAACGCATCGAGTTTCATCTGGATCAGATTGCGATACATGCTCTTTGCATCGGTCTTTTCATAGGCCAGCTTGTATGCACTCCTGGCTTCATCTGTCTTGCCTTGAGCGCTCAACACGTCGCCACGCAAATCGGCAAACAGTCCGTCGAATGAAGCGGGATGTTCGGCTTCCAGCAGACTCATTGCCTCTGCATACTTGGCTTCATCCAGCAGTATTGATGCCAATCGCAGCCGCGCCACGTCGCGCAATTCCGCTTCACTCGCGTGGTCGATGACCCACTGCAACTGTGTCTTTGCACGAGCCACGTCCTTGCCCTGCTCATTCACACGCGCAGCCAGCAATGCGGCTCGCGACGCATATGCCGTTGCGGCGAATCTATCCATCACCGCGGCGGCGGCATCGTTGACGCGTCCGGTATCATTCACTTCCAGTTGCCTGATGAATTCCGAATACAGCATCGCGGCCTGGTTGGATTGATCGCGATGGTAATACTGCCAACCGCGCCACCCGCCCATCGCGACAACGCCGATCAACAGAACGCCGATTATCAGATTGCGGTTGTCTTTCCACCACGCCTTGAGTTCTTCGATCTGTTCCTGCTCCTGCAAATCCAAAACTGCCATGCTGTCCACTCCTACTTGATTAATCGATTGACTGTCCCGGTAAGGGTTTCCACCCTCACCCGGGTTTGCTCACCACCCAGCATCGGTTTGACGCTCACTTCACCCGCCTGCGCTTCATCGTCGCCGATCACCACCGCCACGGTCGCGCCACTGGCATCGGCCTTTTTCATCTGCGATTTGAAACTGCCCCCGCCGCAATGCAACAGCACTCGCAGCTTGTCATCACGCAACTGCTCAGCCACTTTGCTTGCCATCCGGCCGGCAAGCTCGCCCTGATGCACCACATATACATCCACCTGAGTCTTGGGCAATGTCATGCCGTCATCCTGCATCAAGGCCAGCAAACGCTCTACACCCATCGCAAAACCGGTCGCCGGTGCCGGCTTCCCGCCAATCTGCTCGACCAGCCCGTCATAACGGCCACCTGCGCAAATGGTGCCTTGCGCGCCAAGTCGAGTGGTCACCCATTCGAATACGGTGCGGTTGTAATAATCCAGTCCGCGCACCAGACGAGGGTTGATCTCGAATGCCACATCGTGCTGACCGAGTATCGCCCGCACTGCGGCAAAATGTTGCAACGCGTCATCTTCCAGTTCGTCCATCAGCTTCGGTGCGGCGTCTATCAATCCCTGCATCTCAGGATTCTTGCTGTCCAGGATACGCAGCGGATTGGTGTGCAAACGGCGCGTCGCATCCGCATCCAGCATGTCCTTGTGCTGCTCGAAATGAGCGATCAGCTTGTCGCGATGGCGATGGCGGGATGCGGCATCGCCAAGCGTGTTCAATTGCAGCACGACATCGCGCAATCCGAGTTTTTGCCACAACCGTGCACACATCAGGATCTGCTCGGCATCGATGTCCGGTCCGGCAAAGCCCAGGGCTTCCACGCCGAACTGATGGAACTGGCGGTAGCGTCCCTTTTGCGGACGCTCATGCCGGAACATCTGACCGCTGTAATACAAACGCTGCGGCGCGTTATACAGCAGATTGTGCTGCAACACGGCGCGCACGCAAGAAGCCGTTCCCTCGGGGCGCAACGTCAGCTGATCGCCGTTCAGCGCATCGGCAAAACTGTACATCTCCTTTTCGACGATGTCGGTGACCTCGCCGATGGCGCGCTTGAACAACGCGGTCGGCTCGACCAGCGGCATGCGGATGTTGCGATAGCCATAACTGTGCAGCCAGTCACGCGCCACTTCCTCGAACCACAACCACAGCTCGGCTTCGTCCGGCAGGATGTCGTTCATGCCGCGTACGGCTTGCAGTGTTTCGTTGCTCATCACTATTTTTCAACTTCGATGGTACTAACCCCTCCCAACCTCCCCTTGTCAGGGGAGGAGATGACGGCTTCCCCCCTGACAAGGGGGGACTGAGGGGGGTTTCGTTTCTCATATTTCCGTTCCACATACTCATCCACGATGCGCGTGAATTCCCTGGCGATGTTATCGCCGCGCAGGGTCATGGCTTTTTCGCCGTCGATGTAGACCGGCGCGGCGGGACTTTCACCGGTTCCGGGCAGACTGATGCCGATGTTGGCCAGCTTGCTTTCGCCCGGACCGTTCACCACACAACCCATCACCGCAACGGTCATGTTTTCAACGCCTTCATGGCGCTCGCGCCAAACCGGCATCTGCTCGCGCAGATGTGTCTGTATGCTTTGCGCCAACTCCTGAAAGAAACTGCTGGTGGTGCGCCCGCAGCCCGGACATGCCGTCACCATCGGCGCGAACGCGCGCAAGCCCATGGTTTGCAATATCTCCTGGCCCACCAGCACTTCCTGCGTTCGATCCCCGCCCGGTTCCGGCGTCAAAGAGATGCGTATCGTGTCGCCTATGCCTTCCTGCAACAACACCGCCAGCGCGGCAGTCGATGCCACGATACCCTTGGAACCCATGCCCGCTTCGGTCAAACCGAGATGCAGCGCATAGTCGCATTGTTGTTTCAGCGCGCGGTATACAGAAATCAGATCCTGCACCTCGCTGACCTTGCAGGACAGCACGATGCGGTTATGCGCCATGCCCAATTGTTCTGCGCGTTGCGCGCTCTCGATCGCGGACGCGATCAGCGCGGCGCGGGTCACTTCGCTTGCTTCTTTGGGCTGCGCAAGGCGGGAATTCTCATCCATCATGCGCACCACCAGATTCTGATCGAGGCTGCCCCAGTTGACCCCGATGCGCACCGGCTTGTCGTAGCGGATCGCAGTCTCTATCATCATCGAGAACGGGTCATCTTCCTTGCGATTGCGTCCGACATTGCCCGGATTGATACGGTATTTCGCCAGGGCCTGCGCGCAATCGGGAAATTCGGTAAGCAAGCGATGGCCGTTGTAATGAAAATCACCGACCAGCGGCACATCGCAATCCATGCTGTCCAGCTTTGCGCGTATGCGTGCCACTTGTGCAGCGGCCTCGGGGGTGTTCACCGTGATGCGCACCAGTTCGGATCCGGCCCGGGCCAGTTCGAATACTTGCTTTGCAGTTGCGTCGGCATCGGCAGTATCGGTGTTGGTCATCGACTGCACCACGACAGGCGCGCCGCCTCCCAGCATCACTTTGCCGACCAGCACCCGCTGCGACGGGCGGCGCTTGATAATGGTCGCGCTCATGCTCACTTCAACGTCACGTGCGCCACTTCGCTATATTTATTGATGTAACGAGCCATATCCACCTGCTTGCCCTCGCGGAACAAACGCGCCGACAAGCCATGGCCGATCAGCATCGTGAACGGCGGGTGACCTTTGACGTTCAACACACTGCCGGGCAGATTGACCTGGGAAGATATTATCTTGCCGTCCCGATCCTTGATCTCGGTCCAGGATTCCTTGTCAAACTCCAGACGCAGCTGGATGACCTCCGAGGATAGCTCTGACTGGGCGGCAGATATTACATTCTGAGCTTGGGGCGGCGTGGCAGGATTGGCCTTGGGTTTAGCCTCCGGATTGAGCCCCAGCATCATTACCGGCTTCGCCTCCGGTTTGGACTCGGTTTTGTTTGGTTGCGCTTGTGTAGCCGCGACAGATTTTGGTACGGGTTTTGCTGGCTGAATTTTTTGCTCAATCACCGGAGTCTTAGCCACCGGAACCGGAGATTGCGCTTGTGATGGCGCAACACGGACACCGGGAGCGATCGGAGCCTGGATGATCTGCACTTCTGCCGGCAAGGAAACAGGTGTTTCAATCTGAACCACTTTGGCTTGCTTGAGTGGCGACTTGAAATTCCATAAAGCGAATGCTCCAGCTATCACGGCCAACAGAGCGGCAGCAACCAACAAGACCAGATTTTGCCGGGGCAAGGAATGCGCGTCAGGGAAAGGTACATTGACCGACGCAGGCGCCAGCTCCGAAGAGATAGTCTTGCTCTGGGGCAGGGCTGCCAATAATTTCTGCGCGTCCAATTGCAAGATCTTGGCATAACTGCGTATGAAGCCGCGCAAAAAAGCCGCTTCAGGCAGATGCTGTAGATCGTCCGCTTCCAGCGCCTCAATCTGGCGCGGCGCGAACTTGATCTGATTGGCCACATCAGCCACGCTCAAACCCAAATGCTCGCGAGCCTCGCGCAAAGATGTTCCCAACGAGATTGCTGATGTCGAATCAGATTTCGCGGATGGAGCCGAGTTGCTATCGTTGTTCTGTGCCATTATTCACCACGTGTCAGTAATTGTGTTTCGCGCGCATCGGGGAACCGTTTGCGCAACTGCAATCCAAAGCTGGCCTCGGAGTTGCGATCACCGGCCTTGCGCTCGATACGCACCGCCAACCAGAGTTGCTCGGCTGTAAGATTGTCGGAGCTTTGCGCATAACCTGAAAAATATCGCTTTGCTGCAGCATAATCACCGTTTGCAAAATTCAATTCCGCCATCGCCAATAATGCCTGGGGCATACCGGGTTGGAGGACCAGGGCACGCTGAAGAAACTCCTCGGCATCCTTGTTGTTGCCGATCTTCCTGGAGCAGAGCCCGGCATTCAAAAACGCCCGTCCCGGAGTTTGATACAAAGGATTCTTCACTGCTGCCATGAAATGCGGAATCGATTCCTTTTCCCGGCCACGCTGACACAGGAACCAACCGTAATTGTTGTGCGTATCCGAATCATTCTTGTCCAGGTTCAGGCTCCGCTTGAAATCCTCCTCGGCCAGGTCGTCTTCGCGCAACGCCATGTGCACCAGACCGCGTACGCTGTAAGCCTGTGCATAGCTTCGATCGGCCTGCAGGGCTTGGTCCAGCTCTTCAAGTGCAACACCGTATTGGTTCCGCTCAAAATACAGTCCGGCCAATTCGGTATGAACCCTGGCGCTTTTGCTGTTGGCGGCATCAGTAGACGGCGTGCTGCACCCCGCCAGCATGGTCAATGAAAACGTCAGAACAAGAAAAATTCTCATCAGTCCACCCGGCTATTCATCTATGCCACCCCGACGGAAGGACGAATGGTTCGCTTGGTCTTGTCCTGCACCTGTCCGGCCAGCTGGCCGCACGCGGCGGCAATGTCATCGCCGCGCGTCTTGCGGGTAGTGGTCACGATATCGGCCTGCATCAGCACATCGCGAAAGCGCTGGATGGCATCGGGTCTGGAACGCCGGTAATGAGTCTGCGGAAACGGATTGAACGGGATCAGGTTGAACTTGCACGGTACATCACGCACCAGCTTCACCAATTCATGCGCCTGCTGCACCGAGTCGTTCACGCCGTCCAGCATCACATATTCGAACGTGATGAAATCGCGCGGAGCACGTTCCAGATAGCGCTGGCAGGCGGCCAGCAATTGCTGGAGCGGATATTTCTGGTTGATCGGAACCAGCTCGTCGCGCAATCGGTCATTCGGCGCATGCAGCGATACCGCCAGAGCAACCGGACACTCATCGCGCAACCTGTCCATCGCAGGCACGATTCCGGAAGTGGACACCGTGACGCGGCGGCGCGACAAGCCATAGGCATGATCGTCCAGCATCAGGCGCAGTGCGCTCACGGTATTGTCAAAATTCAGCAACGGCTCGCCCATACCCATCATCACCACATTGCTGATCGGCCACAGACCTTCCGCGTTGCGGCCGAGCTGATGATTAGCCCACCACAACTGGCCGATGATCTCGGCCACGCTGAGATTGCGGTTGAAACCTTGTTTGCCGGTCGAACAGAACGTGCAATTCAGCGCGCACCCGGCCTGCGTCGAAACGCAGAGCGTTCCGCGCGATTCCTCCGGGATGAACACCGCCTCAACGGCATTCCCGGTGCCGACATCCAGCAGCCATTTGCGCGTGCCGTCATCGGACAGTTCTTCGCGCATGACCTTGGGTGCACTGATACATGCGCGTTGCACGAGCTTGTCGCGCAGCGCTGCCGCGATATCTGTCATCGCGGCGAAATCGGACTCCCCGTCCTTGTATATCCAGCGCATAAGCTGCCGCGCACGGAACGGCTTCTCGCCCATTTCCGTGAGATAGGCCGCCAGTGCATGGGCATCAAAGTCGAGGAGGTTCTGTTGCATCAGCGCGTATGGATATTCTTTGAAGCAAAGAAATAAGCGATCTCGGTCGCCGCGTTCTCGGCGGAATCCGAACCATGCACCGCGTTCGCATCGATACTGTCGGCGAAATCGGCGCGTATCGTGCCCATTTCCGCCTTCTTCGGGTCGGTCGCGCCCATCAGGTCACGGTTCTTCTGGACCGCGTTAACGCCTTCCAGTACCTGGATCATCACCGGGCCGGAGATCATGAAATCCACCAGATCCTTGAAGAACGGGCGGGCGCGATGCACCGCGTAGAAGCCTTCCGCTTCGCCGCGGGTCAAGTGGCGCATCTGCGCGGCAACGATCTTCAAGCCGGCGCTCTCGAAGCGGGAATAAATCTTGCCGATGACATTCTTGGCCACAGCATCAGGTTTGATGATCGACAGCGTACGTTCTACAGCCATGCTTCTTTCTCCAGACAATAATTAAGGTTGATCAAAATTTCCAAGGGCGTAATTCTATCAGGCTTTGCCTGTCCGCGCGCCCTCCAATTCGACCCGAATGCCTGCTTCATGGCCATCCGCCCGATATCCCGCCGCAATCGCCACGCCCGGCACGCAGACCAGCTCATCACCACAGTAAAGCAGCGGCATCCGATCGCGTTGCCAGGGAGGGATATGGTGTTCCTGCAACAGGTTTTTCAAGGTGCGCGTCGCGCTTTTTTGCTGTGGCCGCAGGACTTCCCCGCCGTTGCGCAGACGCAGCGTCACCGGCGCGCGCTGCAGTTTCGTCAGGCTGATGCCGTTATCCTGCGCTGCCGGAAGGATGTGATCGAAATGCAAGCGCGTACCCAGCGCCGGCCAGTCCAGATCGGCTTCGCCGTGCCAGGGCAAGACCAGATCCCGGTCGAATTCACCCAGCGCTTGCATCGCGTACACCCTGCCCTGATATCTGCGCACCTGCCAATCGCCGTAGGCGATGCACACCACCGCATCGGTTCGCGCACCACACAGTTGCCGCAACATGTCCTGCAGTTGCACGGCCTGCGGCATCGGTGCACCGCGCACATGCAAAAAATAGCGCAGCACATTCCTGGCGCGGTGCAGACTCAATGCCTGCAACGCAGCAACGGCAAGTGTCCCATCCTGCATCGCCTGTGCGGCATCCTGTTGCGCAAGTTCATCCAGCAGATCGCCCGCTTCGGCAAAATGCAGGGCACTGCGCGCCAGTGTGTCGCGACACGCCGGAAACTTTTGTTCCAGCAAAGGCAGTACGCGATGGCGCAAAAAATTGCGCGGATAGCTTTCATCAGCATTGCTTTCATCGTCTATCCATTGCAATCGCTGCTCGGCGGCATATGCCATGATCTCCCGGCGGGAGCAATGCAACAACGGACGCAGCAATCTTGGTGAACCCGCGTGCTTGTCAAGCATCGGCCGCTTCGACTGGCTCAGGACAGGCATCGCAGCCGCGCCGCGCACTCCGGCGCCGCGCAGCAATTGCAGCAACAGCGTCTCGGCCTGGTCGTCGGCATGATGGGCCAACGCCACAAAATCACATGGCTGAGCGGCGAACGCAGCATGGCGCAGCTTGCGCGCAGCCGCTTCGATGCCATGCGCACGCAACGGTGCGATATCCACATGTTCGATACGCAGCGGAATTTGCTGGCACGCGCACAGGTCAGTGCAGAAATCCGCCCAGTCACCGGCATTCGGACTGATGCCGTGATGGACGTGCAATGCGGAGAGTCGCCAGGAAAATCGCGGCGCGATACTGTGCAGCAGATGCAGCAGCACCACCGAATCCACTCCGCCGCTCAAGCCGATCAGAATGGAACTGTGCGCGGGGAGCAGCGGCGCGATCTGCGCCGCTACCAGTTCAGTGAGATGATTTTTGAAGTTCACCAGCAGGCAAATCCCGTCATTCCGGCGGAGGCCGGAATCCAGCTAATAAAATAATTTCCGGAGTAGCCGGACATGGCTTGAGTTTATTGATAGGCCCAACTGGATTCCGGTCTGCACCTGAATGACGAAAGAGCTATTGAAGTTCGACTTCCTTGAACTTGCCATAGCTCATCAGGCGGCTGAAACGATCCTGCAGCAAGTTGGCAGTCGGCTTGTTCTGTGTCGTTTTCAGCGCATCCTGCAAGGCTTTTTTCACATTCTGCATGGTCGCGGCGTAATCGCGATGCGCTCCGCCCAACGGCTCGCTGATGATCTTGTCCACCAGACCCAGTGACTTCAAGCGGGTTGCGGTGATACCCAGGGTCTCGGCGGCATCGGGTGCCTTTTCCGCACTCTTCCACAAGATGGAAGCGCAGCCCTCCGGCGAGATCACCGAATAGGTGCTGTATTGCAGCATCATCAGCACGTCGCCGACCGCAATCGCCAGCGCGCCGCCGGAGCCGCCCTCGCCGATCACGGTGCAGATGATGGGCACGCGCAACTCGGACATCTCATACAAGTTGCGCCCGATCGCCTCGGATTGGCCTCGTTCTTCCGCGCCTACGCCGGGATAGGCACCGGGCGTATCGATGAAGGTCATGATGGGTATGCTGAACTTTTCCGCCAGATGCATCAAACGCATCGCCTTGCGATAGCCTTCGGGACGAGGCATGCCGAAATTTCGCACGATCTTTTCCTTGGTATCGCGGCCTTTTTGATGGCCGATCACCATCACGCTCTGGCCGTTGAATCGTGCCAATCCGCCGACGATAGCCTTGTCATCGGCATAAACGCGGTCGCCGTGCAGCTCTTCAAAGTCCGTGAACAGATGCTCGACATAATCCAGTGTGTAAGGGCGCTGCGGATGGCGCGACACCTGTGATATCTGCCACGGCGAAAGCTTGGAGTAAACGTCCTTGGTCAGGGCTTCGCTCTTCTTCGACAAGCGCGAGATCTCATCCGCGATGTCGAGCGCCGAATCATCCTGCACATAGCGCAACTGCTCGATCTTGTCTTCCAACTCGGCGATTGGGCTTTCAAAATCCAGAAAAGATACTTTCATGTTTGCTCCCACAAAATGCGCCTCACCTCGGCCCCTCGCTTCGCTCTCCCCTCCCGCAAGCGGGGAGAGCGAAGCGAGTGGGGCGAAGCCAGGCAAACGAGAAAGGCAATCTTCAATTTTTGCAATGATACAACATTACAATCCAAAAAACCTCTTGACGGTCGCCAATATCTCGCTGTGCTGGTGATGGATTTCCCGATTTTTGGTCTCCTCATCGAAATTCTGCAGTGCAAGGTCCAATTGGGCGCGGCGCTCGACCAGAATTTGGGTGACCTCCTCTGCAATACTCGGCCGTGCCAGCATGATCTCCTCAAATGCATCCTTGTCGAGGCGATAGCATTCCACATCGGTCTTGGCGATCACCGAGGCAGAACGCGGTGCGCCAGTCATCATCCCCATCTCGCCGAAGAAATTGCTTTTGGACAGCACATTCAGGACGTGCCGCCCTCCGCTGGCTCCTTCCAGATAAACCTCCGCATCGCCGTTGATGATGATATACAGCCAGTGCGCGATTGAACCCTGTTTGGAGATGATGTTGCCCTTGGCAAATGGGGCATATTTGAGCCGCTCGGCCAGTTTGTGCAACTCGTCATCAGTCATCTGCTTGAACAGATCGACACGCTTGAGCGTTTTGATGCGGCGCAACAATTCACGCTGATACACCATCTCCTCGTATTTCTCGTTTTCCCTGATGAAATGGACGTTCTGCTCTTCCACGGCGAGCTTGATCCCGGCACGCTCAAGCGCGGTAAAGACATGCCAGCGCACCGCCCCGTCAGTGGGATCATCCGCCGCCAGATCGGTCAACCAGTAACGCAACGCATAACGCGCATTGCCTTTGTCGATCTCCATCAGTACACAATTCGGGGCAGGAGTTTTGGCGACGTTGTTGATCTCCGCCTGCAGAATCGCATCTTCCACCGCGCTGATCACCTTGGCTGGCGTGACATTCAGACTTACACCGAACCAGATCCAGCGACGCAACTGCACCGGCTGATCGGTGCGCCGCCCCAGCACCAGGAACTTGTTTTTCATCAACTGGCTGTTCGGGAACACCACGGTTTCCCAATTGCGCGTCTCCACCAATGTGGAACGCCAGCGGATATCCACCACCCGGCCGGTAATATCATCCACCTTGATCCAGTCACCGATCTGGATCGAGTTGTCCATTTGCAATGCCAGACCGCCGAGGATGTTGCCCAGCGTATCCTGCATCGCGAAGGCCACCACGGCGGTGATCATCGCCGAAGTCGCCACGATGCTGCCCAGATCGAGACCGGCATAGCGTAGCCGCACCAAGCCCCAGGCGATGTACGCGATGATGACGAAAATATCCTCGGTGATGCGCGGCGGGGTCAGGCGCGCCCATGGCAACACGATGCGGAAGATCAGCAAGCCCGACAAACGGATCAGCGCGATCCCGGTGCCGATGATAAAGGCCTCGTGCAACACCGCCGCCACAGTCGAGAATTGAAACGCATGGAACAGCCCGCTGACGAACTGCCCGACCAGACAAACAAAGAAAAATTTGAGCGTATTGATGAGGCTTCTGCGCTCACCTTTGATAAAGTGGAACAGCAGGAACGCCATGCCCAATACGATGACCAGCAGCGGCAGCGATTCTTCGCGCCAGAAAAACTGAATGGCTGTTTCCCAGAAAGACAAGCTCTACTCCTTATTGCATGGTCAGCGTCATTCTACACCACCGAATATTCAGCCAGGCTCTTGGCACGCCGCCAGAACGCCCATGCATCGCCGCGTTTCAACAGCACGCGCCGAATGCCATGCTCGCCCAAAATATCCAGCTGCAACTGTGCGATCTTTCCGCTGCGCAATGCCTGCCATAACGGATGCGCATAACCGATTTCAAAATCCTGCAAAGCAGTGCGCCAAGCTGACAGGTCTCCGCGCTGCAAAGCCGACCTCAAGCCGGTCCACACCAGCAGTTGTCTGCCATCGCTGCCGTTCTCATCCCATTGCCCCGGCCATTTTGCAAACGGGACGCCCGCTGCCGCAGCGAACATCTCGACCAGCAGATCATCCGAACTCGCGCGGGAATAAGACTTCTGCAATGCGCCTGTCGACCCCCCTGCTCCCCACAGCCACACGCTGTTGACCATAGGCTCGCCTCGCGCTTCGCGGGCGTCGTTGAGCGGATGTGCATACAACAGCATCTGTATCTCGTTGAACACCTGATGCCAATGCGCTGCATCAGCACCGCTAGGCAACACCCTGCGCACATCGCCGCCGATCACTTGCGACAACGGCGTGGTGAGTATGCGTGGCAGCTTGTTCAGCCTCACATACCAGCGTTGTGGATGCGGCGCAAAGAATTCCATGCCCTGTCCGGCAAAGTGGCCATTCAGGCTCGTGCACATCGCTTCCGCTTCCTCGATGCCGACTTGCACGCCAGTCAGAAGCAACTGGTCGCGTTGCAGATTCAGATGTACCGGATCGGCACGCAACCAGCATCCGGCTCCGAGACCATCAAAGGCTGCGGATATAGGCGCGATCGGCGCATCTGCCTCGCATGAGACTCCAAACATTTCGCACAGCAAATTTTCCAGCGGCATAGGCTCAAGGATTTCACTATGCCCGCGGCCCAGCATCTTTTGCAAGGCAGGCAGGGACAGGCCCGCACAAACCTCGGCGGCAAATTCCCTGGGAAGGAACAGATCGGGAATGACCAGATGGACAATTTTCATAAAGAGCAGTGTACCTAATATTAAAAGCCCGGCGCTCGGAAACGCTAGCCGTTCACTTAAAGTGTTGGAAAATTAGCTGAAGGGTGGGTTGGCATCACCTTGCATCCCGGAAGCAAGGTGATTATTAATTACAGTTCTTTGCTGATGAATATCCGCTTGCCGATTGAAAGCGGACGAAATACCAAGTGATCAGTGACAGGCAATTCCGTGCCCATTGGAGACATTCGCAAGTATATTACAGTGCAGAAATAATACTGCCTCTCTCAATGCATCACAATTTTCATTTGACGGTGTCAACTGAATGTAGACGAAGTGCGTTATAGACACGAACATTTAATGTTGTCACAAATGTTTATTACACTACCTAAACTAAAACCTGGAGATCACAATGAGCAAACTGTTATCCGTACTGATCGCTGCTGTATTCGCTGCTGTTTCTTTCACCGCTGTTGCTGCTGACGCAGCCCCTGCTGCTACGCCTGCCGCTAAGGCTGGAATGGCCGGTGCTAAAGCTGAAAAGGCCGGCGCTACGGCTGCCAAGGCTGACGTTGAGGCTGCCAAGTCTGACGTTGAGGCTAAAGCTGCGGTTAAAAAGCAGACCAAAAAACACAAAAAGGCTGCCATGAAGCACAAAAAGGCTGCCAAGGCTCAGTCTGAGGCTGGTAAGGCTGACGCTGCTGTCAAGTAATTTGTCATTTGTTTAAAGAAGGCAGGGGTGACCCTGCCTTTTTTGTTACTGATCGCCTCGATCATTGAGACCGCCGGACGAAGCGGTCCTTCACGCTTG
>JBDTPM010000028.1:0-1868 GCA_039932695.1 Gallionella sp.
TTCCTCCGACGAATCATGCCCTCCCCCTTGCAGGGGGAGGGTTGGGGAGGGGGTTGAAGCTTTTTTTCCCACCTGTTCTACCCCCATCCTAACCTTCCCCCTGCAAGGGGGAAGGAACCAATGCGGCAATAAGCAATCTCGATTAGAGTGATTCATTGCAGCCTTACCCTCGGATCGACGACGGTGTAGGAAACGTCGGTCAGGATCAACCCGACGATGTACAGCAGCGAGCCGAGAAACACCATCGCGCGCACCACGCTGAAATCCTGCGAGTTGATCGCGTCTATCGTGTAACTGCCCAGACCGGGGATGCCGAAGAACGACTCGGTGAGCAGGCTGCCCATGAACAGCAGCGGTATCACCACGACCACGCCGGTGAGTATCGGGATCATCGCGTTCTTCAATATATGCGTGAACAATACACGCAACTCCGACAAGCCCTTGGCGCGGGCGGTGCGCACATAGTCCTTGCCGATCTCTTCGAGGAAGATGGTGCGATACCAGCGGCTGCTGGAGCCGACTCCGCCCGCCACGCCGATCAGGATCGGCAGCACCACGAACCTGAAACTGTCCGCTCCGCCCGCATAGCCGGAGATCGGAACGAGATGCCAAAGTTTGCTGACAATGAACTGCCCTCCGATGATGTAGAACAAGCCGGACACCGACATCAGCAGCACGCACAGCGCAACGCCCGCCATATCCAGCGCGGTGGCGCGGAACAATGTCATCAGCAGCGCGAAGCTGACATACACGATGAGTCCGACCAGAAAGGTCGGCAGCGCGATCGCCAGGCTCGGCCCCATGCGCGTGACGATCTCGCGGGAGATGCTGCGCCCGTCGTCGGAATAGCCGAAATCGAGCACAAACATGCCGGCGGATTTCTGCCAGAAGATCGTATCGGTGAACTTCCCGGTGCCGCTGGCGGCACGATTGACCATCAACGGTTTGTCGTAGCCGTGCTGCTGCTTCCATTTCTCGATCGCATCCGGCGTCACGCGCTTGATGCCGAGCTGCATGCGCGCCATGTCGTCCGGCGTGTTCACCACGAAGAACAGCGCGAAGGTGAGCAGGTTCACCCCGATCAGGATGGGTATGGCGTACAGGATGCGGCGGATCAGGTAGGCGATCATTGTGCGTAAACTCCGGCGCAGATCTGCGCAACCCTGTTGGCCAGATCGTCGTAAACGCCTTCGAGGATGTGCATCACGTCGTGGTTGGTATAACGAATCACCGAAACACCTAGATCATTCAATACGTCCGTTCGCAAAGCATCATGAGCCACTGCATCGGCATGGCTGTCGCCATCAATTTCTATGGCCAGTTTGAGCTGCGCGCAATAGAAATCCACAATGTAATTCCCTACTGGTTTTTGTCGCGAAAACTTGTAATCAACAAAGTGACGCATACGCAGCACTTCGTTCCACAATTTGTTTTCGGCTGCGGTTGGATTTTTGCGGTTTTCGCGAGCAAGGGCGGTTAGTTTTTTGTTATATGGGATAAAACCTTTAACCCCTCCCGGCCTCCCCTTGTCAGGGGAGGGGGTTCCCTCCCCTGACAAGGGGAGATTGACTGGAATTCCTGCCGCGATATCTATCGCGCCCGTGGTTCTCTTCCCCCCTGACTGCGACAGGGTCGCTGCGGAGCAGCGAGGTACCCTGCGGCGTACCCCTTGCGGGTACAAGGGGGGATTTAGGGGGGTTTGCTTTTCGCTTTTCATCATCCCACCCCCTCTTCCCGCTGCCGCAATACCCGCCACATCCACACGCCGAACAGCAGCAGCGCCGTTACCCCCAGCCACAGCGGCCAGCGGGCCGGCTGGTTCCACTCGCGGCGCAGAGCATCGCGCTGCACGGCGTCCACGCGCCAGT
>JBDTPM010000029.1:0-4147 GCA_039932695.1 Gallionella sp.
CAACGTGCCGAACTGCCTGCAACCATCAACGAGCATCTCGTGGTTGAGTTGTATTCCAAGTAATCCACGCGGAGTAGCATATGTCTAAAAATGATTTTTTGAAGCCCCGCATCATTGATGTACAGAGGATCTCTGCCACGCAGGCCAAGGTGGTGATGGAGCCTTTCGAGCGCGGCTATGGCCACACATTGGGAAACGCATTGCGTCGTATCCTGCTGTCTTCCATGCCCGGTGCAGCACCTACCGAAGTGAAGATGGCCGGCGTGCTGCATGAGTATGCCACCATAGACGGCGTGCAAGAAGACGTCGTCGATATCCTGCTGAACCTCAAGGGCGTGGTGCTGCGTTTGCATAATACCCATGAAGTGGTGCTGACCCTGAAAAAAGAAGGCCAGGGCGTGGTGACCGCGTCTGACATCAGCGGCAATGCCGATGTCGAGGTGGTCAACCCAGATCACGTTATCGCGCACCTGACTGCCGGTGGCAAGCTGGACATGCAGATCAAGGTCGAGCAAGGTCGCGGCTATGTGTCGGCGATTTCGCGCATCGCTCCGAATGAGACGCGTGCGGTCGGCCATATCGCTCTGGACGCATCGTTCAGCCCGGTCAGCCGGGTGAGCTACGCCGTGGAAAGTGCGCGTGTTGAGCAGCGCACCGATCTGGACAAGCTGGTGATGCATATCGAGACCAATGGTGCGGTTGATCCAGAGGAAGCGATCCGCAATGCGGCGCGTATCCTGGTAGATCAATTCTCCGTGTTCGCTGCGCTGGAAGGCACTGAGCCGGTGGTCGAAAAGGTGCAGGCGCCCAAGGTCGATCCTATACTGTTGCGTCCGGTGGACGACCTGGAATTGACTCCGCGTTCCTCCAATTGTCTCAAGGCGCAAAGCATCCACTACATCGGCGATCTGATCCAGTACACCGAAAACGATCTGCTGCGCACCCCGAATCTGGGCCGCAAATCGCTGAACGAAATCAAGCAGGTTCTCGCCGAGCACAACTTGTCGCTGGGTATGAAGCTGGAAAACTGGCCGGTCGCTGTCGTTTAATACGGCGCAACAATATTAGTAGCAAGAAAGGCAAATCATGCGTCATCGTTTAGGTTTAAGAAAACTCAATCGCACCAGCAGCCACCGGCTGGCGATGTTCCGCAACATGACCGTGTCGCTGTTGCGCCATGAACTCATCAAGACCACATTGCCCAAAGCCAAGGAATTGCGCCGTGTTGCGGAACCTATCCTGACGCTGGGCAAGAATCCGAGCCTGGCGAACCGCCGTCTGGCATTTGCCCGTTTGCGCGATCGTGAAATGGTCACCAAGCTGTTCGACGAACTCGGCCCGCGCTATGCAGCCCGCAACGGCGGCTACTCGCGTATCCTCAAGTTCGGCTTCCGCAAGGGCGACAATGCTCCTATGGCACTGGTCGAGCTGATGGACCGTCCGGCCGAAGCCACAGCGGTAGACGTCGAATAACCAGCGCAGTATTTCAGCGTAAAACAAAAAGCCGGATACGTCCGGCTTTTTGCATTTGTAAGTAATTTCCAGCCCACATTAAAAATAGCATGGCCCACTCATACATTTGGAAGATCTATTGTCGATTAAGCGGAATTGACTCAAACCCCCTCCAGCTCCCCCTTGTCAGGGGGAGAGCCAAACCTGCTCCTCCCCTGACAAGGGGAGGTTGGGAGGGGTTGGGGGTCTAACAGCAATCTGGAAGAAGAATGGCGTTGAATTAACGCAAATCGGGATAACCTAATCTTCAACTTTGCCGCGCAACGTTTTTAATTGGCCCCGCTGCGTCTTGCTTTCCAGGCGTCTCTTTTTTGAGGCCCTCGTTGGTTTGGTTGCTGTGCGTGTCTTGGGTGTGTAGGCCGCGCTATCGATCAAAGCCTGAAGGCGCGCCAAGGCATCGTCGCGGTTCTTTTCCTGGTTCCGATAGCGCTGTGCCTTGATGATGATCACGCCGTCACTGGAGACGCGCCTATCCGCCAGCTGCCTGAGCTTTTCCTTAAAGTCATCGGGCAATGACGATGCATTGATGTCGAAGCGCAGATGGATCGCGGTCGAGACCTTGTTGACATTCTGACCACCCGCACCCTGTGCGCGAATGGCATGCAGTTCGATCTCGTTATCGGGGATAACGATGAGATTGGATAATTTCAGTATCATTGGTAGCGCACTTATTGTTATAAATATCGAATAGCGGCTAACGCAGGATGATTGCGCAAAGATTGCTAGCGAAGCCTATGCTCATATGACAGCACGGGATGAGCACCGTTGTATACTATGCTGGTCGTAAAACCTGCACCCAGTTTCACAAAATCCGCTTCTGAAATTTCCCATTGGTAGGCTATGGAACCATACGCCACAGAACCTATACCCACCCCGACCGTAGCTGCCAAACCGCTTCCTTGGTAATTTTCGTAATAAGTCAGACCGATGGCGGCTATAGAAGGAAATCCGAAAGTATAAAAACGATAAATGTCGTCTCTTATTTTCTCTTCGACGGTATATCCGGCAAAATCGACACCACTTGGATGCATCAATCCAAAATGATAGGAACGCATCCTCCCTTCATCGGCTGCTGCATATGCGAATGGCATGAGTGACAGAAAGAAGCAGATATGAAATTTTAAAATGAACCTGGCCATGGTAACCATCCGGATATGCGAACTGCTTTCCAATCTATAGTTAGATATTCTATTTCCTGATTCACGAAACTACCGGTCGAACACCTGCTTCAAATAACTTCCCGTCACGCTGTGTTTGTTTTGCGCGATGTCTTTCGGCGAACCTTCGGCGATGATGCGCCCGCCGCCTTCGCCGCCTTCGGGGCCGAGGTCAATCACCCAGTCGGCGGTCTTGATCACATCGAGATTGTGTTCGATCACCACCACGGTATTGCCCTGGTCGCGCAGTTTGTGGATCACCTTGAGCAGCAGCGCGATGTCGTGGAAGTGCAGGCCGGTGGTGGGTTCGTCCAGGATGTACAGGGTGCGTCCGGTGTCGCGCTTGGAAAGTTCCAGCGACAGCTTGACGCGCTGCGCTTCGCCGCCGGACAGCGTGGTGGCGGATTGCCCCAGCGTGATGTAGCCCAGGCCGACATCGAGCAGGGTTCGCAGCTTGCGCGCGATGATAGGAACGGGTTTGAAGAATTCGTGCGCCTGCTCCACCGTCATCTGCAGGATCTGGTGAACGTTTTTGCCCTTGTACTGGATCTCCAGCGTCTCGCGGTTGTAGCGTTGGCTGTGGCACACGTCGCACGGCACATATACGTCGGGCAAAAAGTGCATCTCCACCTTGATCACGCCATCGCCCTGACAGGATTCGCAGCGCCCGCCCTTGACGTTGAACGAGAAGCGTCCAGGTCCGTAACCGCGTTCGCGCGAGGCCGGTACCCCGGCGAACAGCTCGCGGATCGGAGTGAACAGGCCGGTGTACGTGGCCGGATTGGAACGCGGCGTGCGCCCGATCGGGCTTTGGTCGACATTGATCACCTTGTCGAAGAATTCCAGTCCGCTGATCTCGGCGAATGGTGCCGGTTCTGTGCTGCTGCCATACAGATGTTGCGCCACGGCGGGATACAGCGTGTCGTTGATCAGCGTCGATTTGCCGGAGCCGGATACGCCTGTCACGCACACCATCAGTCCGACCGGCAGATTCAGCGTCACCTGTTTCAGATTGTTGCCGCTGGCACTGACGATCTGCAGCATCCGTTTCGCATCCGGGGCCTGATATTTTTTCGGCAGCGCGATGCTGCGGCGGCCGGTCAGATAATCGGCCGTCAGCGATTCCTTGTTCTTGCAGATCTCATCCGGTGTGCCCTGTGCCACGATCAGCCCGCCGTGCTCGCCCGCGCCCGGTCCCATGTCCACCACATGATCGGCGGCGCGTATCGCTTCCTCGTCGTGTTCCACCACGATCACGCTGTTGCCCATATCGCGCAGCTTTTTCAGCGTTTGCAGTAGCCTATCGTTGTCGCGTTGATGCAGGCCGATGGAGGGTTCGTCCAGCACGTACATCACACCGGTCAGGCCGGAGCCGATCTGCGAGGCCAGCCGGATGCGCTGCGCTTCGCCGCCGGACAAGGTCTCGGCGGAGCGTTCCAGCGACAGATATTCCAGCCCGACGTTGTTCAGGAAGGTCA
>JBDTPM010000030.1:0-1939 GCA_039932695.1 Gallionella sp.
GCTCCTAAAGGTTATGCGCGAGGCGCAATGCAGTTTTGATGTCGGATGCTTGAGTGCTCTTGTCACCACCAGCCAGCAGAATCACCAACTCGCGCCCGCGCTTTGTGAAATAAACCCGATAGCCCGGGCCATAATTGATTCGTAATTCTGAAACACCTTCGCCTACGGATTTGACATCCCCAGCGTTCCCAGCTGCCAAACGCTCGACCCGGATTTGAATGCGCGCCCGTGCGTTAATGTCACGAAGACCATCGAGCCACTGCGCGTACTTTTCAGTTTTGCGAATTTCAATCATATCGCAACTGTAGTCGCGTGGCTACACAATGTCAATGCAAAAATAGTGATGCCCAACTAAAAATAGAAAACAGTTTCATAGGCGAGCAATGTCGCCTATGTCCACCCGAATTGTCAATGTGATGTTTATGGTTTTGTATTTTCATGTGGTTAGCATAAGTTCTCTGCCGGACTTTCTTTTTAGGGCAACCTAAAATTTCACGGATGGAAGCTAAAGCCGTTTCTCATATATTCGCCTGGTAACAAGTTGAATAGCCCCTTTCAATTGTAAATTCTGTGATGGAGCTACCGAATGCCGCGCTGGAAACGATATCCCTTGTAACTGAAGATCATGCCGTCCGGCGTGATTTGTTCCAGCGTGAGCCCCAACATCAAAGATCCTCCTTCGCGCAATCGGATGGAATTGATGCTGACGAGGCGCTCGCCGGGTATGTTCGAATAGGCATGGAGTTGAACGGCCATCGCGGGGATCTCCTGCTGGATCGCGGGAGGCAGTTCGTTAAAGGGTATTACATTTTGCTGCTGCGCAACGTCGGCGGGTCTGGCTGGCTTATCAGCAACGGGCGACGCCGTGCCGGGTGCTACTGAGTTAGATGCCGCTGGGTTGGATACCACTGGGTTGGCGCGCGCTGTGTTACCGGGCATTTCAGGCGGTACTGCCAAAGGTTGCTGTACGACTTGCTGTGTGATCGGGACCGGCGATTCTGCGGCAATGGTTCGCGTCTCGGCAGGCGATTGCCCCGCTTGCCATGGACGCAGCCATCCGATCACGATCCCGGCGGCCAGCAATACAACAGCAAGCAGGCCGTAAAAGATCGACACCGGGCGTTTTGGCGCAGCGGCTGTTACCTGCGAGCCCTGCAACGTTGGCGTTGCGCCACGCTGCCGCTGCTGGTCGGATTTTTTGAGCGCTTCCAGGATATAAGACATGAGGGTACCTCTAATAATTCGTCACACCGGCGAAGGCCGGTGTCCAGCCCTTTGAAAATACTGGATTCCGGCCTTCGCCGGAATGACGAAATGTGAATTTTTAGAGATGCCCATGATTATTTTTTCTCCTGTTCGCGATGCAACTTCTGCACCGACGCTTCTATTGCAGCGCTCAGGTGCATCATGGTCTGAGGCCCGACAAAGCCGTCGGAAATGAGCCCCTGACTGAGTTGAAACTGTTTGACCTGACGCATCATTGCCTCGTCGTACAGTTGGTTCGTGGTAGTTGCGCCTTTGCCATCGAGTTGCGCGAGTTGCTTGCCCAGCCATTCCACATCCGGCCCGTAATCGCCCAGACGCAGCTGCTTGCTGGCAACCGGCGGCACACGCCAGAGCAGGGTGTAGTGACCAGACCATTGCGCTGCGAAGGCGGCCAAGGGAACCGCCCTGCTTGCGTCGCCGATGGTGAATGTGGCGGATCGTTCGTCAAGCCCGGTCAACGTTGCATTGAATTTTCGCCCCTGTTTGTCTTGCATCAGCAGGATCGCGGGCAGATTCAATCGACGCAGTTCATCCAGCCAACCGCGCGCGGACAGGCAACGCAGACCGATGGCTTCTGCCTGACTGCATTCACTACCCTCCTGATACTTCGCGCCCCATGCTTTGAATAGCACGGTGTACGCCATCTCCTTGTTACGCGAGAACGGGTCGGTTG
>JBDTPM010000031.1:0-1790 GCA_039932695.1 Gallionella sp.
AGGCGAATTGACGGACGACCTTGTCGTTATAGGTGTTGCTAAGGGCCTGCATGTGGAGCTCCAGATACTTCCGGGTATGGTAGGCGGCAGGACTGAAATCGACTTGACTTGGATCAAACCGGTCCTGCGGATCAACGCGAGAAGGCAGCGTGGTCGCCAATGGATGATAATAGCCACTTCGCGACGAGATAGCCGCAGATAGATATAAATAAGGGGTTGCATGAACGATCCGATTCCCCTCGACCTGGTGCGCCTGCGTCGCAGTTGCGCCGAATGTTCGCTGCAGCAGCTGTGCTTGCCGGCGGGCATCGAGGGTGAGGACCTGAAGCGGCTTGAAGCCGTGGTCCAGCGCCGGCGTCCGCTGGAAGCAGGTGACCGCCTGTTCCGCGTTGGCGACCCGCTGCAATCGGTGTTCATCGCCAGCGAAGGGACGTTCAAGACGGTCGGCATCAATGAATCAGGCGAGGAGCATGTGCTTGGCTTCCATTTGCCGGGTGAATTGTTCGGGCTGGATGCCATTGGCACGGGCTATCACCGTTGCGAAGCGATCGCGCTGGGCAAGGCGCGGGTCTGCGAATTGCCCTTCGGTGAGCTTGCGGGTACCGCCGCGCAGTTGCCCAGCCTGCAACTCCAGCTGTTGCGGGTGATGGGCCAGAGCAGCAACCGCGACCAGGATCATCTGGACGTGTTGACGCGACGCCAGGCCAGCGAGCGCATCGCGCTGTTCGTGCAAGGGCTGGCTGAGCGCTATCGGCGCCTGGGTCAGGCTGGCAACGAATTCCAGTTGCCAATGACGCGCGATGAGATCGCGCGGTATCTGGGCCTTGCGCTTGAAACCGTGAGTCGCAGCTTCAGCCGCCTGCACGAGGAGGGCATGATTTCCGTGCGTGGGCGACGGGTGCGGATCATCAATGCGGCTGCGTTGCATGCCGCGGCAAGCGGCTGCGAAGCCGAGACCGTGCGTGTGGAGAAGCGCCGCTCGCGAGGTTGACTGCGCCTGGCCAGGGCTGACGTCAGCGCAAGGCTTTTTTCACCACGGCGAGAAACTCGGGATCGGGTTGGCTGCCCATTTTTTCGGTGCGTGCGAGGACGCGGCCATTGGCATCCAACAAGACCAAGGCGCTGCTGTGGTTGAACTCGCCATCGGCCAGCAGCCGATAACGGATGCCCAACAGGCCGGCGACGGTGCGGACGTCATCCTGTCGCGGCGACGCCAGCGTCCAGCGCGTGGTGTCGAGCTTGCGCATGTCCACGATGGTTTTCAGCGCCTTCGGGTTATCACGCTTCGGATCCATGCTGATGAGCAGGATGCCGAGCTTTTTCTGCTGCTTTTCATCCAGCTGGCGTTCGATCGCCTTGCCGGAATCCACGATCAGCGGGCAGATGAATTTGCACGAGGTATAGAACATCGCGACCAACTGCGGCTTGCCGCGGCGCATGCCCCAGTCCGCCGTGCGGCCATCCTGGTCGGTCAGCGGCAGGTTCAACTGGTACAGGGAGTCCGCCGGTAATGGCGACGCTTTTCCAGCGGCAGAAACAGCTGAAGAAAATACGGATCCCGCGATCAGCAACATCGCCAGCGTGAACAATCGATTCGTGGAAAAACGGTTTCGCTTTACATCGGTCATTTCGCACTCCAAGCACATCTAAACCCCATGTTGGCGGTTGCATCCACGCCACCGAGCGAGGACAGCATCGCTACTCGCATCAACACCGCGTAGTTGTCGCGGTCGTCCATCGACAGCGCGCCTGCGCCACAGAACTTCGCCTTGTCGGCATCCCCCTGCTTG
>JBDTPM010000032.1:0-7116 GCA_039932695.1 Gallionella sp.
TATCCCCCGGATATGAGGAATTGAAATGACTACACGCGAAGGAAATCTGGAAGCGCCGCAGCGTCAACCGCTGGATTGGCAGAATCCTGAGTTTTACAACGAAGCCTCGTTGATGGATGAACTGCACCGGGTGTATGACATCTGCCACGGTTGCCGGCGCTGCTTCAATCTTTGCAACGCATTCCCCACGCTGTTCGACGCGATAGACGAGAGTCCCTCGAACGAACTGGACACCGTCGAGAAGACCGTCTACTGGAAGGTGGTGGACCAGTGCTACCTGTGCGACATGTGCTTCATGACCAAATGCCCGTATGTGCCGCCGCACCAATTCAATCTGGATTTCCCGCACCTGATGCTGCGCGCCAAGGCGGTGAAATTCAAAAAAGGCGAAACCAGTTTCCGCGACAAGCTATTGTCCAGCACCGACGCATTGGGCAAGCTGGCTTCGATCCCGGTCGTCACCCAGACGGTGAACGCGGTTAACAACACGGCTGTAACCCGCAAGATCATGGACAGCGTGCTGGGCATCCATCAGGATCGCAAGCTGCCTGAATACAGCAGCCGTACTTTCCGCAACCATGCCGCGCCCGACGACCGCTTCCCGGTCAGGAACGGCGAACGCACGCCGGGCAAGGTGGCGATCTATGCCACCTGCTACATCAACTACAACGAGCCGGGCATCGGCCACGACCTGCTCGCCATCCTGGCGCACAACGAGATCCCCGCGCGTCTGGTGGAGAAAGAAGCCTGTTGCGGCATGCCCAAACTGGAGCTGGGCGATCTCGAAGCAGTCAGCCGGCTCAAGGAAATCAATATCCCGCACTTGGCGAAATTGGCGAAAGAGGGTTATGCGATCCTGACGGCGATCCCTTCCTGCACGCTGATGTATAAACAGGAACTGCCGCTGATGTTCCCCGACGATGCGGACGTGAAAGCGGTGGCCGAGGCAATGTTCGATCCTTTCGAATATCTGATGTTGCGCAACAAGGACGGTCTGCTCAAGACCGATTTCAAGAACAGGCTGGGCAAGGTCTCCTACCATGTGCCCTGCCACCTGCGGGTGCAGAATCTGGGACTGAAGACCCGCGAGACGCTGCAACTGGTGCCGGACACCGAAATCACCACCGTGGAGCGCTGCTCCGGCCACGACGGCACCTGGGGCGTAAAAAGCGAATTCTTCGCGGACTCGATGAAGATCGGCAAACCGGTGTTCAAGCAGATGGCCGCCGGCGAACCGGACTATGTCAGCTCGGATTGTGCCATCGCCGGGCGTCACATCATGCAGGGCATCGGCGCAACCCCTGCTGGCGAAAAAAGTCCGCAGAAGCAGCATCCGTTAACCCTGATCCGTATCGCTTACGGCTTATAAATCCAAGGAGAGAAAAATGGCAAATGAAGGTTATCACGAGCCAGTGGAAAAACTGTCCGCCGCAACCATGGACATGCACCGCGCGATAGTTTCCCTGATGGAAGAACTGGAGGCAGTGGACTGGTACAACCAGCGCGTGGATGCCGCCACCGACCCGGAGCTGAAAAAGATCCTCGCCCACAATCGCGACGAGGAGAAGGAACACGCCGCGATGGTGCTGGAATGGATACGACGCCATGATCCGGCGTTCGATCACGAATTGAAGGACAACCTGTTCAAGGAGGGGCCGATCGCCGGCCAGCATTGATACCATGGCAAAAATCACCATAGCGAGCCTGATGCCGCTGGAAGCCTACGCCCGGCAGCGTAAGGATATTCGCGCCGGAGTCATGGCGCACAAGAAGCACCGCAACGTCGCGCTGGGCGACCACCTCACGCTGATCTTCGAGGACGAGCAGACGATACGTTATCAGGTGCAGGAGATGCTGCACGCGGAAAAGATCTTCGAGGAAGCCGGCATCCGGGAAGAGCTCGACACCTACAACCCGCTGATCCCGGACGGCAGCAACTGGAAGGCGACGATGATGATCGAATACGAAGACATCGAGGAACGCCGCCGCATGCTCAACCAACTGGTCGGCATCGAGGACCGTGTGTGGGTGCAGGTGGCCGGTTACGAACGTGTCTACGCGATCGCCGACGAAGACCTGGAACGCGCCACCGGGCAGAAGACCTCGGCGGTGCATTTTCTGCGCTTCGAACTGCTGCCGCCGATGATCGCTGCGTTCAAGCAGAGTGCGGTGCTGAGCATGGGAGTCGATCATCCTGCCTACCAGGCCACCCTGACCCCGGTCCCACAGGCGATACGCGGATCTCTGCTAAAGGATCTGCAAGGATGATCTGCGGATCAGTGAGCCCGCGTAGGGCGCAATAACCAACGGGCATTGCGCCGTATGTGCTTATTTGGTGCAATGCGCTGCGCCCTTCGACAAGCTCAGGACAGGCTTATTGCACCCAGATTCACCGCACCAAATACTCCATCACCACCCCAACAAACACCGCCGCGCCGAACCAGTTGTTGTGCAAGAACGCTGCAAAGCATTTCTCGCGTTGACGTCCGCGTATCAGTCTGTAGTGATACAGCGCGATACCTTCCGCAACCAGCAAGCTGGTGAAATAGAACAAGCCGAGCCCCGCCATCAATCCGACCAGTGCCAGCAATATCAAGGTGATGGTGTAACAAGCCATCACCGCCGCCACATCATATCTGCCGAACAACAGCGCGGAGGAGTGGATGCCGAGATGCACGTCGTCGTCCCTGTCCACCATCGCATATTCGGTATCGTAGGCGATCGCCCAGAACATGTTGGCGAGCAGCAGCACCCACGCGATTGGCGGCACTTCGCCGAGTTGAGCGGCGAAAGCCATCGGGATGCCAAATCCGAAGGCGATACCGAGATAGGCTTGCGGGATGGCGAGGAAGCGTTTGGTGAACGGATAGCTCGCTGCCAGGAACACGGCGGGTATCGAGAGCAACAAGGTGAGTCGGTTGAGCGGCAGGATCAGCAGGAAGGAGATCAACGCAAGCCCCGCTGCCAGCCACAGAGCTTCAGCCGGTGATACTTTGCCGCTGGCGAGCGGGCGTTCTTTGGTGCGCTTCACATGCTTGTCGAAATCGCGGTCGGCGTAGTCGTTGATAGCGCATCCGGCGGAACGCATCAGCACGGTGCCAAGAACAAAGATGAAAACGATATGCCGGGACGGGTGGCCATTGCCCGCGATCCACAAGCCCCACAGCGTCGGCCACAGCAGCAGCAGGATACCGATAGGGCGGTTCAACCGGGTGAGTTGCAGGTATTGCGAAAGTCTTGCCGTTAGAGTCATTGCTTTGATCTAAATTTATTCGTTTGTCCTATTCTGACATGCAGTACCCGGTAACGGAATGATACTGGACAGAAGCAATCGTCTGCTTGAGGAAATTTGATCGGGGAGTCTTGGCACATGTGGAACTTTAACCGAATTCGGGTAAACATCAGCCAAACACGAAAAGACAACCGGATTGAAAATCCGGGTGTCGAATTTCTATGATGAGATTTTGAAGCCCGGAGCGGATGCCATTACGAAAGTTTGATTTCCTGCTTTGGCACAGCGGGTGAGGGTGGCGTACCGGGTGGAACGGTATGATTTATCTGCGGGATGTTCGCTGCAGCTGCCATTGACTTGGTGGGTTCAGCGGAAGCCACCGGTTTTTGAGTTCCAGTCGCTTCTGCAGCAGCCTTTTGCTTGGCAGCTTCCATTTCATGCTGACCGTCAAACGACAGGCCGGCTGTCTGGTTGCCCGCTTCTCCGCCCATCTCTTCTTTCCTGAAGCGAGGACTTTCCAGCTTTAGACGCAGCATCAGGTCTCCCTTCGCGTCGGCGTTTACCTGAAGTTCATGTACCGAGATATCTCCTTTTTCATAGAGTTCGAACAGGCATTGGTCGAATGTCTTCATGCCCTGTTCGACGGATTTCTTCATGATCTCTTTCAGCCCGCCGACCTCCCCCTTGGCAATCGCATCTCTGGTGGATGCGGTACTCAGCAGGATCTCGATAGCGGCGGCACGTCCGCCCGCGATCTTGCGCACCAGACGCTGCGAGATGATTGCGCGCATGTTAAGGGAGAGATCGTTGAGCACTTGTTCGCGCTTTTCGATGGGGAAGAAGTTCACGATGCGGTCAATCGCCTGATTGGCGCTGTTTGCGTGCAGGGTTGCCATGCACAGGTGCCCGGTCTCGGCAAAGTTGAGCGCATATTCCATGGTCTCGTGATCGCGAATCTCGCCGATCAGGATGACGTCAGGCGCCTGGCGCAGAGTGTCCTTCAGCGCGTCGAACCAGCCCACCGTATCGATGCCCACTTCGCGATGGGTGATGATGCAATTGATGTGATTGTGCACGTATTCGACAGGGTCTTCGATGCTGATGATGTGGCCGTGCGTTTCGCGATTACGCACCCCCAGCATCGCCGCCAGAGTGGTGGATTTGCCCGAGCCGGTACCGCCGACCAGCAGGACCAGCCCGCGTTTTTCCAGGACGACGGTCTTAAGGGTCTGCGGCAGGTTCATCTTGTCGAAATCGGGTATCTCGGTGGTGATCACGCGGATCACCATTCCGGTGCGCTGCTGCTGGGTGAAGATGTTGATACGGAATCGGCCGATACCTTCCGGCGCGATCGCGAAGTTGGCGCCCTTGGTCTCGTTGAAATGATGCCACTGTTTTTCCGACGCGATCGCGTGGGCCATCTTGCGCGTCTGCTCGGCGGTGAGCGGCGTTTCGTTCAACTTGACCAGTTTGCCGTTCAGCTTGACGGAGGGCGGATAGTCCGCCGTGATGAACAGGTCGGATCCCTTCATTGCCATCATCGCGGACAGCATCTTGTGTAAGATATTCTGGTATTGCGTCCTCTCTGGTTGTTCCATATTTCAGTCTCATCTTTGATGTTTATGTTTTCGATCACAATGACCGGGCTGTTGCGTCAGTCAAGGCATGGCTGCCTTGGAAAGCGCTGCTCTCGCATAGACGAACACGGGATTTGTTTACTGCCGGGTAGTCCAAAATAAGCACGCGCAATATATCAGCCACGGTTTGATTCCTCATCCATAGCAGACGGGCGGTCAGACAAACGGTGACGAGCCCCTGTAAAATAAAACAATGGGCATTATCAAGAAACCGTCGCTTCGTCCCGCTCTGGAGGGCATCACGCTTGAGGTGATCGTCTCGCAACTTTCCGAGCGAATGGGCTGGGAGGCGATGGGTGCTGCCGTGCCGATACTCTGCTTTACTCACGACCCCGGCATTAAATCGAGTTTGAAGTTTTTACGCAGGACGCCGTGGGCACGCAAGAAGGTGGAAGAGTTGTATTTGGAACTGACTCAATCGCGCCGTTGGATCTGAACGGGCAGAGATGATGCCCCGCTTCAAATCACTATCGCTTTCCAGAATTGCCGGTATCGTTCTTGCCGGGAATCTTCTGCAGTTCCCTGGTGAACTCCTGCAAGCGTTGTTTGGCTTTGATAGCCGAAGAAACCGAGTTGAAATATACCAGACCACTCAGCGCCGCGATGATGCCGAATACCAGCAAGGCAGGTTTGGCCGGTAAATTGTGGACCACCCTGGTCGCTGTCACCATCAGGTAGAGCCACCAGGCGACACCCAACAAACCCAGATAAGGGACGATACTGAGCAATATCGCGACCGGAACGACTGTCTGCATATACGCCAGACAGCGATAGCTGGTCTCATAGCTTTCGCCTGAACCCATGAACGACCAGATCGCAAAGAAGATGCCCGCAACAAAAAAGCTCAGGATGAGCGCGATCAGTGCCACGATGATCAGACTGACGACCAGCATGCCAAGATCATTGATTCCTGCACCGTGTGAAGCGGAGGATTCGACAAAGAACAGCATCACATCGAGCAACACTGTCATGACCAGATAGAACATCGGATCAAGCAGCCCGCCAGACCTTGGCATGGTCCGGAAGAAATCGACCGGATTCACAATCAATCTGGTCGCAAGGTCCAGCAATCCTTTGAAGTAGGATTTCACGGTTGCAGTGTTCAGGTTCATTGATCTCTCTCTGTGGGCTTTGAAAGCCTTCCGCTTGATGCCACAACGTAACAGGCCTTTGCAACGACACTCAATGATCTGGATGCAAACAAGCCCATCCATAGTTCGGTCGCGCAAGAAGCAACGGCTAAAGTATACAAATATTTCAGATGTGTTTGGTCAGGTTCAGGATCTCGGGGAGGAACACCTCCGTCACCAGCAGCGGCGCATCGTGCAGCAAGAACAGGGAACGGCGCGCCCACAACCTGTGCGGCGGATCACCCAGCTCTGCGACGGCTCGCTGATACAAAGGGTGTGTGTCACGCAGTGCTTTGTAATGCAGCGGCTTGCGTTCCACCAGCGGATGCGCGAACAGCAATGCGCCGAGCGGTTTGTTTCCCAGCGTGCGCACGGCCGACCATGCTCTGCGCAGGTGTTCGTGGGCGAGCGCGCTGTGCGCGAACACCACCGGCTGACCGTCGGCATACAGGAATACTTCGCGCGAGTATGCAAGTTGCTGCGGCGCGATGCCGAGCAGCGCCGATTCGTCCAGCGCGATGCGCGCCAGTCCAATGCGAACGCCGCGCACCGCGAAGTTGGCGCAGCGTTGCTGGATGCGCTGGGTGAGCGAGCCGCGATCTCTCAGCCAGGGTGCGAGATCGGTTGCGCAATCCAATGCTGCGCTGTTCCAGAATCTGTCTGCGACAAGGTTAGACATGCAAGTAATCATGTTTGCCTGCCATCCATCGTTGCAAATGCGCCCGCGCCGCCTCCGGAAATTCACGCAGCATTTCATCGGCGACCTGACGCGCATGGTTCAACAGATCTTCATCCGCGCTGATATCGGCGAAGCGCAGCATCGCCACGCCGCTTTGCCGTGCGCCGAGCAATTCGCCGGGGCCGCGCAAGCTCAGGTCATGCCGGGCGATCTCGAAACCATCAGTGCTCTCGAAAATGATCTTCAGCCGCGCCCGCGCCAGCTCGGAAAGCGGCTGCTGGAACAACAAGATGCACAAGCTCTGCGCCGCACCGCGCCCGACCCTCCCGCGCAGCTGGTGCAGTTGCGCCAATCCCATGCGTTCGGCATGATCGATCACCATCAGGCTGGCATTCGGCACATCCACGCCGACTTCGATGACCGTGGTGGCGACCAGCA
>JBDTPM010000033.1:0-4778 GCA_039932695.1 Gallionella sp.
ATCTGTATCTCGATATGCCGCTCCTCGCATGGGCAACTGGCGATCGGATATTGGCCGCTCACGCCATCCACCGATAGCAGCACCGATTGGCCGGCGAGAAAGCGCAGGCGCTGGCTGCGTGGCGCCAGCAGATGCAACCCGGCAACCCGGGGATTGAACACCTCCACCGACTTGACCTTGGTTGCCAGATGTTGTTCTTGAATATCGCCAGCGCCCGCCACACCGGCCTCGATCACCACATCGTTCACTGCCGCGCAGGAGCACAGCAGGATCACGCCTGAGTCTTTCTCGGTCTGGCTCAACACGTAATCATGCGCGCGGACTTTCTTGACTTCGCCCGAGATCAGCCGCGCCCGGCACTCCCCGCAATTTCCGTTGCTGCACCCGTAATTGAGCGACACCCCGGCACGCAGCGCGGCCTCCAGAAGCGTGTCGTTGCTCTCGACGGAAAATTCGTGGCCGCTGGGTTGTATCGTGACGTGGGCTGACATGATTTTTAATATCCTTTCCTGTGCGATCACGGCTTGTGCTTTCGCGGCGTCGGGTGGAATTTCGTCCAAATGGCGCACAATGAATGCACGCAAAGTATGCAGCGCATGGCGCGTTGCTTTACCCTGTTCTTCCGGGCCCAGTTCTTCCTCGATCTCGTCGATCTTCTCGTCCAGCCACGACAACACCTGGCTGTAATGCATCAACAACGCCTTGGTGGCGGCATACTCATTGCCCAGTTCGAACAATCGCGCCGCCAACACTTCCTTGTCCGGCAACGCGCGCTCGAACACGCGCTTGCCGAAAGCCTTTTCCTTGATCTCGGTGATGCGGCGAAATTCCGCATCATCGTCCCATTTTGCTCCGGGAAAAGCGCGCAACAATTCGCTCAGCTCGACCATGCCATCGAATGTGTCGAGCGTGCCCCCGCGTATCATTTCCTGCAATGCATGGCGAGATATCCCAACCAGCTTGGTGACGCGGGACAGAGGAAGGAAATGACTCATGGGCACATCTTAGACGGTCTAAACTTTGCTGCGCAAGTTGGATTGCCTATTTGCTCAAAAACCTCACCGTAGGAGCCAGCTTGCTGGCGAATCTATTTACGAACAAGTAAATAGATTCGCCAGCAAGCTGGCTCCTACGGGTGATGAATCAACGCTGAACATTGCGCGCCGCTTCTGCTAAAGTCCGCCCATGAGCAAAATGACATTGGACCGCATCCTGCAATCGCAGGGCTTCGGCTCGCGCAAGTGGTGCGGCGAACTGGTCGAGGATGGTGAAGTGAGCATCGCGGGAGAGACCATTACCGAAAGCCGCGTCGCCATAGAGACCAGCGGACTCGTGTTCAATATATATGGCGAGGATTGGACATACCGCGAACATGTATACATTGCGCTGCACAAACCTGCCAATTTCGAATGCTCCAGAAAAGCCAGTCACCACCCCGGAGTGCTGACCATCCTGCCGGAACAATTCACCAGGCGCGATGTGCAGCCGGTAGGCCGCCTCGATCATGACACCACCGGCCTGCTGCTGATGTCGGATGACGGGCCGTTCATCCACCGGCAGTCTTCACCCAAACAGCACATCCCCAAGATCTATGTCGCCACCACGCACGATGCGGTCACGCCGGAACTGGCCGCAGAATTGCTGTCCGGGGTAAAACTGCACGATGAACCCGCACCGCTTGCGGCGCAGACATGCCGCATCGTCGACACACACCGTATCGAGATCGTGCTGGAGCAGGGAAAATATCATCAGGTCAAGCGTATGCTGGCTGCCGCAGGCAACCACTGCGTTGCGTTGCATCGTGCGCAGATAGGCGGATTGAAACTGGATGCGCTGGGACTGGCCGAGGGTGAGTGGTGCTATCTGAATGAGGAGCAACTGGCGTTGCTAGTGTGTTAACGGGATACCGCAGCCTGCTCCGTATTTATACTCGCGCGGAGGAAAAAGGCAAGACATGGCCACATAACGTAACGCATAACGCGCATATAGTTTATACAAATTGTAAGTTCAATTGACAATTTGTATCTTTCATTTAGAATCAGCGCCATGCTACCCCGATCAGCCACCGCCACCCTGCAACAACTCGCCACCTGGTATCCCGCCGTGGCGCTTACCGGTCCGCGTCAGGCGGGCAAAACGACGCTTTCCCGGGCGGTGTTCCCGGACAAACCCTACCGTTCGCTGGAAGACCCCGACCAGCGCGAATTCGCGGTAAGCGACCCGCGCGGGTTCCTCGCGCAATTTCCAGATGGGGCAATCCTGGATGAGGTGCAGCGCGCGCCGGAATTGTTTTCTTACCTGCAAACCAGACTGGATGCGGATCGCCGCATGGGACAATTCATCCTTACCGGCTCACAGCAGTTCGGCCTGAACCAGGGCATTTCCCAATCACTGGCGGGAAGGGTGGGTTACCTGCACCTGCTGCCGTTTACGCATGGCGAATTGCAGGCCGGGTTTGCGCCAAAAAACCTGGAATCAATGCTGCTGCAAGGCTTCTACCCGCCGCTGTTCGACCGGGGAATTCCCCCGCACATCTGGTACGCCGATTATGTCGCCACCTACATCGAACGTGATTTGCGCCAACTCATCAACGTGCGCGACCTCGCCGCTTTCCAGCGTTTCATGCGCATGTGCGCTGCGCGCACCGGGCAAATGCTAAACCTGTCGTCGCTGGCTGCGGATTGCGGCATTACGCACAACACGGCGAAAAGCTGGATTTCCATACTGGAAGCAAGCTATCTGGTGGTACTGCTGCCGCCCTGGCACCGCAACCTCGGCAAGCGCCTGGTCAAGACGCCCAAACTGTATTTCCTCGATACCGGGCTGGCGGCGTGGCTGGCCGGTGTGCGCAAGGTCGGCGACCTGGAGTTGGGCGCTTTGCGCGGCTCACTGTTTGAAACTTGGGTGGTAAGCGAATTTACCAAATACCTGTGCAACCACGCCTTGCCTAATCGCCTGTATTTCTGGCGCGACAGCGTGGGTAATGAAGTGGATTTGCTGGTGGAGCATGGCCCGGAATCAGCGTTCCCCATCGAGTGCAAAGCCGGGCGCACAGTCGCGGCTGACTGGTTCAAGCCGTTGCAGGATTTCAGCAAGGCGGCGGGTTCTTCCGGTTCCGCGCTGATCTACGGCGGACAGCAAAACCAGCCGCGCAGCGAAACCCCTGTTTTCGGCTGGCTGAGGATGGAAGAGTTGCTGGCGCTTGCGTTTGAAACGCGGGCTTGAACAGCGAACAAATATTTTGTTGGGCTGAACGTAACGAAACCCAACGTCATGCGGAAAATGTCGGACTTCATAAGTTCAGTACTACCTTGCTGACGAAGCCAAAGCCGAAATTGGCGAGCATGGCACTGATGCCTCAATATTGGCGGATGCTAAGCCTGCCAAAGTTGTGCATCCTTCGTCACACTAACCTATGCTTGTTACTGTCCGGAAAATAATCCGAACACGCCCCCTTTAAAGCTACGCTGGTGCCTGCGTAACAAAAATATCGACTCCGTACATTTTGTTTTTCCAGACGATTCATTATTCTGGATGACCTGCGCCTTGCTCGTTAGCGCGACAGTTGCTCAACAGGAACGGGCTTCCTTCCCTTCTTGTGTAGCGTGCCCGCCAGTTTGTTAAGGCTCCCGCTTTTTACGCGCATGACGACGGTGGCATCGGACATCAAGGTGAAGGTCATCCGGTCACCCGATTTCATGCCGAGACTATCCCGAATTTCCTTGGGAATGGTCGTCTGGCCCTTGCTGGTCAGTGTGGTTTCTGTTGGCATCGCAATCCCCTTTAATTCTTACATGGTGGATTATTGTAAGGATAGAGGAAAAAGGCAAATGGGAATTCGAACCCTGGCACCTTTGTTTTTCTTTAAGTTCTATAGACAGGCGCGCCAGAGAGTGCGAGACTTCACAACGCTACTTTATTCCCTGATGGAGAACACATGTACGCCTACAAGGAAATCCTGACAATTGACGACCCAAAAACCCTGACGCTGGCGCAGCCACTACCCTTGGCTAAAGGGCAGCGAGTAGAAGTACTCATACTTGCTACTGGCGAAGATGTGGAACTGGAACGCACCCGTGATGCGATTGCCGCACGCGGCATCACCGAAGCCGATGTGGCGGATGCAATTGCCTGGGCACGATCAGCTGCTTGATGCGGGTCGTATTCGACACCAACACCGTAATTTCTGCCTTGCTATTTCGGGGCGCCGCCTCTTGGCTGGTGGAACACTGGCAGTGTGACGAAGTAACCCCTTTACTCAATCACCAAACCGCCCACGAACTGCTGCGAGTTTTAGCCTATCCAAAATTTGGCTTAACATCCGCCCAGGTAGATTCGATTGCCGCGCGCTATTTGCGCTATGCCGAACGAGTGGAGCAACGCGGGAGTCGAACCGACCTTCCGGTTTGCCGTGACCATAACGATCAAATGTTCATTCAATTGGCAGATGCGGGACAAGCTGACCTTCTCGTTACGGGCGACAAGGATCTACTCGAATTGCGAGGCGAGACACCGTTCATTATTGAAACAATTGCGGAGTATCGCAGCCGGTTTTGGTAAAAAAATCTTGCCCTGAGCTTGGCCCCTTTGATTCCCCGGTTGTCAAAAAATCAATCCGAACACGACCCTTTTAATTTGTGCGGAATTCTATACGCGTGATGAGTAGGGCATCTCCGTCGCCTGGGTCAAACGCATGAGGGAAAGCATGGCGCAATTGACACCGCACTACTCCGCCAATCGTGCGGTGCGCGAATACACTGAACAACATTATCTTCCTG
>JBDTPM010000034.1:0-4615 GCA_039932695.1 Gallionella sp.
GCTTCGGTACGATAAGTTTATGCAAGACTTTGGCGGCGAGGACGAAAAATATCGGCATCAGCAGCAGCAATGCGGCGATGAAATAGTTCTTCAGCGTGAGCGTGGCTTCGTGCTTCTCGAAATACCAGGCCATCATCAACGGCACGCCGATCTTCATCAGTTCGGACGGCTGGATAGTAGCCACGCCAAGGTTCAGCCAGCGTCGTGCGCCATGGCTGATCTCGCCGAAAAGAGCCACGCAGACCAGCAATACCATGCCCAGCACATAGATCGGCACCGCGGTGCGCATCAGGTAATGCAGCGGCAGGTTGGCGATCAGCCACATAAAGGTGAGCGCCACCACGATGTTGACCATCTGTTTCAGCGGCTGCACCATGCTGGCATTGTCCGCGCTGTACAGCACCACCAGGCTGGTCAGCAGCAGCAGCCCTATACCCGACAGAAGCGGGAGATCAAGATGCGCGATGAATCGCAGCCAAAGTTGCCGTCTAGTCATGTTCGCTCCCCTCTTTCTCCTTCACCTCGGCCAACGGCTTCGGTATCTTGCCGAGCAAATAATAATCCAGCACCTTGCGCGCGATCGGTGCCGCCGTGCCGCCGCCGTGTCCGCCGTTCTCGGCCAGCACCACCAGTGCGATCCTGGGCTCCTCGGCGGGTGCGAATGCGATGAACCAGGCATGGTCGCGATGCCGCTCGTCTACCTTTTCCGCGTCATATTTTTCCCCTTGCTTCATCGCGATCACCTGTGCCGTGCCGGTCTTGCCCGCGATGTGATAGGGTGTTCCCAGCGACGCATATACAGCCGTACCGCCGGGTTGAGTGACCGCGACCATGGCTTTCTTCACCAGATCAAGATGCGCTTTATCGATGTTGAGATCGTAGAGCGGTTCACTGGCGATCAACCGCTTTTCTTCACCGAGCGAGCTGCGCACTTCTTTCACCAGATGCGGTTTGAAGGCCACGCCGTCGTTGGCCAGTGTGGCGGTGGCAAATGCCAGCTGGACCGGTGTCACCAGGCTGTAACCCTGTCCGATGCCGACCGATACCGTATCGCCGGGATACCAGATTTGCTGGTAGCGCTTCATTTTCCAATCCTGGGATGGCAGCAGTCCCGATGTTTCGCCTTCCATGTCTATGCCGGTCTTCTTGCCAAAACCGAAGCGCGTCAAATAGCTGGAAATATTGTCTATGCCCAATTCGGTTGCGAGTCCGTAGAAGTAGGTATCGCAGGACATCTGGATGGCCTTGAACATGTTCACGCTGCCGTGACCGCCCACTTTCCAGTCGCGATACTGGCGGCTGCTACCCGGCAGATAATATACGCCAGGATCGCTGATGTTTTGCTCGGGGGTGCGCGTTCGGAAATTCAAGCCCGCCAGAGCCATGAAAGGTTTGATCGTGGAGCCCGGAGGGTATTGCCCGCGCAACGCGCGATTGTTCAGCGGCACATCGGGTGAATTGTTCAGTTCGTCCCAACTTTGTGTATCGATTCCATCGATGAACGGATTGGGGTCGTAGCCCGGCTTGCTGACGAAAGCCAGCACTTCGCCATTGTTCGGATCTATCGCCACCAGCGCGCCGCGATAGTTGCCGAACGATTGCTCGGCGATCTCCTGCAGTTTCGCGTCTATGCTCAACACCAGTGTGTTCCCCGAAACCGGCGCGGTGTGCGATAACATGCGAACCGCCCGTCCGCCTGCATCCACTTCGACCTGTTCGATGCCGGTGGTGCCGTGCAGATCGCTTTCATAGCTCTGCTCCAGACCGGTTTTCCCGATGTAATCCGAGCCGCGATAGTTGGCCGCCAGATCGCCTTGTTCAAGCAGTGTCGCGTCGGTCTCATTGATGCGCCCGATATAGCCAAGCAAATGGGACATCTTGTCACCGTACGGATAATCCCGGAACAGCCGCGCCTTGATCTCAACGGCAGGGAAGCGATATTGCTGCGCGGCGAAGCGCGCGACCTCTTCATCGCTCAAGCGATTGCGGATCACCAGTGTTTCAAAGTCATGACTCTCGGCGACCAGCTTCTTGAAGCGCTTGCGGTCCTTGGGGGTGATTTCGACCAGCGTGGACAGCTCGTTTATCGTGGCTTCCATATCTGTCGTTTTGTTCTGGTTGATCTCCAGCGTGTAGCCGGAATAGTTGCGTGCCATCACCACTCCGTTGCGATCGAGTATCAGACCGCGGTTGGGAACGATGGGGACGATGGAGATGCGGTTGCTCTCGGCCAGCGTCTGGTAATAGTTGTGGCGCACCGCTTGCAGATAGAGGAAGCGCAACAACAGAACCGCGAGCAACACCAATACAAAACCGATGCTGACGACCAGACGCAACTGGAAATGGAATATCTCGCGCTGGTGATTTTTGAACTCAGCGTGCTTTTTCATTCACGATCCACTCGCCTTTGCCGCATCGCCTGGAACATGAGGCTGAGCGGAGCCCACAGCAAAGTAGATGTCAGGCAACCGAGGAAATAGAGCCACACCACATAGCCGTTCACCTGCCAGTGCACCAGGGCATACATCGCGTAAGTCAGCACCATGATCCCGAACACATGGATGGTTTGCTGGCGCAGATCGAACATCTGCAGACGATGATTCAGCACCACACCGCCAAAGGCGAGCAAGGTATAGGCCAGCGCATGCTGGCCGAACAGACTGGCATCGGCCACATCGGCGAATATCCCGACCGCCCAGGACAACCCGATGCCCAGACGCCACGGCTTGTGCATGCACCAATAGAGCAGCACCAAAGCGACGAAATCGGGACGCAGCATCAGCCAGATACCTTCCCATGGCAATCCGTTCAGAAACAGCGCGGCTAGCACGCTCAACAGGATGAAGGTGGTGCTTACCGGACGCTGGATCTCGGATCTGGCGTGGATGGCGGGGGCATACATTTAATTCTTTCTCCTGATCTTGGCACGCTTTTCGGCATCGCCAGATGCAGGCTTTTCCAGCGGCCGTTCCGGCGGTTTCGGTATTTCGGACAGGACCAGCAGATGACGATGGTTGTCCACTCCGGACAAAGGCACACAGATAACATGCGCAAACGGATAGGCCGGATCACGTTCGACAGTCACCACTTGTGCGACCGGAATGCCCGGCGGATAGATACCATCTATACCGGACGTGACCAGTATGTCATCGACTTGGACATCAGCACTGACCGGCATGTAGCGCAGCGATAACTGGCTGGTATCGCCCGCGCCGAACACGATGGCGCGCAATCCGTTGCGCAGCAGCTGCACCGGCACGGCATGATCTTTCTCGGTGATCAGGGTGACTTCGGAAAGCCAGGGATAGACGCGTGTGATCTGTCCGACTATGCCGATGTCATCCATCACCACTTGTCCGATCCGCACTTTGGCATTCTCGCCTTTGTTGACCAGCACTCTGCGCTTGAATACTTCGCGTTCGGCGTACGCGATCTCGACCAACTGGGCGGTGAATTCATTGCGCAGCGGCAATTCCACCAGGTTGCGCAATTGCCGGTTCTCCGCCTGCAATGTTTGCAATTGCAGCAATTGCGCGGCATCAAGCTGGTGCTGTTGGTTCAGCTTTTCATTCTCAGCCATCAGGCTGTGTTGTCTGCTCTGCGTGATATAGAAATCGCCGGCTTCTTCCCACAACGCTCCCGGCCAGGTTGCCATTCGCTGTATCGGCGAAACCAGAATCGATAATACGCCACGCGTCGACTCCAGATAGCGGTAGCGCGCATCTATGAATAGCAGCAGCAGCGAGAGCACTGCGAAGAACACCAGCCGTACCACAGGACTGGGACCGCGATTGAAAAATCGGAAGGATTGGGTACTGTCCATCAACGACTTTCCATCGCGGTTCTTGAATGATTATGCAGGTGAATTGTTATTCAGTAGTGAAGATGCTGGTGGATTTGTCCATGTTTTCGAGAGCCATGCCGGAGCCACGCACCACACAGGTCAAAGGATCATCGGCGATCAATACCGGCAAGCCGGTTTCTTCCATCAACAGGCGGTCCAGGTCGCGCAACAGCGCGCCGCCACCGGTCAGCACCATGCCCTTGTTGGCGATATCGGCACCGAGTTCAGGCGGGGTCTGTTCCAGCGCGGTCTTGACCGCGCTGACGATATTGTTGAGCGGGTCGGTCATCGCTTCAAGGACTTCATTGCTGGAGATCGTGAAACTGCGCGGCACGCCTTCGGCCAGATTTCGCCCGGTCACTTCCATCTCGCGCACTTCGCTGCCAGGGAAGGCTGAACCGATGGTCTTCTTGATCTCCTCGGCAGTGGTCTCGCCGATCAACATGCCGTAATTGCGGCGTATGTAATTGATGATCGCCTCGTCGAACTTGTCACCGCCGACCCGAACCGATCCGGAATACACGGCTCCGCCCAGCGACATGACACCCACTTCAGTGGTACCGCCGCCGATGTCCACCACCATCGAACCGGTCGCCTCTTCCACCGGCAAACCGGCACCGATGGCCGCGGCCATCGGTTCCTCGATCAGTTCCACACGGCGCGCTCCCGCACCGACGGCGGATTCTCGGATCGCGCGCCGTTCCACCTGGGTGGAACCGCACGGCACACAGATCACGATGCGCGGGCTGGGACTGAAGATGCCGGCCTTGT
>JBDTPM010000035.1:0-36251 GCA_039932695.1 Gallionella sp.
CCAGCATTAGCAGCACGAAAGAAGTCATATAGTGATGCATCCGGATTTCTTTGCCGTTCATCCAGCGCGGATAGGTGGTCATCAGAAAGCCGAATATGAAGAATGGGAATATCCCATAGATCATCAGATAACCATGTGCAGCCGCAGGGGAGATAGACCAGGCTGAGGCATGCCCGGCTGCGCCCTGGCGAGTAAGCAGTTCGATCAGCCACCAGCACATCGCAACAAGGGATTGAAGTGCGCCACCGAAAAACATGCTGCGATGTGGTGCGGCGCTTAAGTGGTGCCACCGCCGTTTCACAATAACCGTGGTTGGCATGGAAAGTATTATGACGGGTAGGTTGCAAGCCTCATTTTGATCGCTTGGCTGCGCGTTTGGGTGCGGAACCGGATCTGGGGTATATCTTGATGACTGCGGCTTCCGGAAAAGGCAACAAGGATTTTTCAAGAGCCTTTTTGCTTTTCACCAGATCTGCCAGCGACACCTGCCGCAATACTTCAAAAAATGCTTCACGCGCGTCATCCAGAACACCGCTCAATTTGCAAACATCACTAATGACACAGCGATTATTTGGACCGAAACATTCGACCAAATCAAAGTTGTCCTCGGTTGCGAGCAACGCTTCTTCTACAGTGATGCTGGCTGGTGGTCTTGCCAAACGCACGCCGCCATTTCGACCGCGTGAACTCTCAATCAAGCCTGACTTGGTCAATTGATGGGAGATCTTGATCATGTGATTGTTGGATACCGCAAATCGGACACTTACTTCCTGGATGGTCACGGTTTTGTCATGGTGCAAAGACAGGTACATAAGCAGTCTTAAGCCGAGATCGGAGTATTGGGTCAGTTTCATGATTGTTCTTGGTCGAATTGGTTAAATGTCCGGGTGCGGTACTCGCATCGTTACGTTGCCGTTATGGCCGGTTTGCCGTGGGTAAAAGCATCAGTTTTCTCGAGCAGCCTGATAGATACGCTGAAGCTTTTGGCTCGACAGACTTTGTTAACATGTATATAACATACACGATTTAATAGCGTTCTGGCAAGTTGAACTATCCACTCCTCTCAAACTGCTTGACAACTTGTTACTTTAGGAATATGTTTCTAAAAGTGTACCGAAGATACATGTATTGAGATTCAGGTAAAAGCCGGGTTGCGTTCAATAACAGTACGGGAAGAATATGCGCGGTAGGCCAGTCGGGGATTTGGGCTTGGCTTTTGCACGGGAGGTTGTTTGAAGCGTGGGGTCTTATACAATAATCGGGGGTCAAATGGAATCAATCTCATCTGGTAGCGAGTCAGTCTCCTTTATGCAACAAATGCTGCACAATAAATTTTTACTATTGACCGTGGTATTGGCTGTTAGTGCGGGGGTATATTTCTGCGTCGGACTTTTCATGCTGCTCAGCCATTGAATGAATTGCCAATAAAATTTCGATAAATATTTCTGTCAACCGTCAATGGCGTCAGCCATCAAATTTAAAAGGAGGGAACAAAAATGTCCGAGTCTACGAATAGTGCAAGTCCTCATTACATGCAGCGGGTACTGGATAACCAATGGCTGTTATTAGCCTTGGGTGTATTGACACCTACAGTGCTTTATATCTTGTGGGGGTTATGGGACATTATCAACATACCGATGGTTCCGTAAGGACGCCACATTTGTTTAATCAAAAAAGGAGATGCAGCTATGGGAACTTCATATACCCCCCCAACTAATCCGGACTGGTGGCGTGAACCGATCGAACGCACCGAGATATTCTGGATTGTAATTTCATTTGCATGGTGCCTGTTCATGTTCGGCTGGATGGTCAGCTGGCACTGGATCGGAAATCAGAACATGCGAAACGAGGCCTACAAAACCACACCCGAAGCGTATGCCAAGAAATTGGCGGATCAGTTGGCAAAATATGCTGTCCGCAAGGATGCTTCCGTACCGGAAGAAGATGTGGTGGCTCCACCTCCCGGTAGCGATGTTTATCTGGCAGGCATGCAGTGGCAATGGCGTCCCATCCTGGAGTTTCAAAAAGGAAAAACCTATCGTTTGCATTTGTCTTCACTTGATGTGGGACATGGCTTCTCGTTGCAACCTGAGAACATCAACTTTCAGGTTTATCCAGGCTACGAACAGGTACTTAACCTGACCCCGAACAAGTCCGGTACTTTCAGCATAGCATGCGGTGAATACTGTGGCGGAGTCAACGCCATGGGTCATCACACCATGCTGGGCAGAATTTACGTAAAGGAGTAATAATAATGACGACGACTACATTGTCTGAATATCGCATAGACCCGGTGTCCGGTCTCAAGGTCAACAAAACGGCTAATACCCTGGTCAAGTGGAATGCATTTGCAGCAGTTGTGTTTTTACTGGTGGGTGGGCTGTTCGGCCTGGGGGTGGCACTTACCCGTATGCCTAGCGTGCAGCTGCTCCCGCCGGAGCTTTTCTACATCGCATTAACGGCGCATGGCTTGATTAATCTGGCGGTATGGATCATTTTCTTCGAAATGGCCGTGCTGTATTTTCTGGGGGCGCATGTGTTGGGCAACCGCTTAGCGACGCCGCGCTGGGCATGGGCGCAGTTCTGGCTGATGCTGGTTGGCGCGGCTATGGTTGCTGTGGCAGTTCTGCAGGGTAATTCCAGTGTGATGATGACATCCTATCCGCCGCTTCAGGCGGCTCCACACTTTTATCTGGGCTTGATCCTGTTTGCCGTGGGTGCGTTGATAGGCTGCTTCGTGTTTCTTGGTACGCTGGTGATTGCAAAGAGAGAAAAAACATATAACGGATCGCTCCCTTTGGTTGTTTTTGGCGGTTTGACGGCCTGTATTATTGCGATTTTCACCATCGTTTCCGGCGCGGTAATCCTGATCCCGACTTTCCTCTGGTCAGTGGGACTGATCAGCCATATTGATCCGATGATGTACCGGGTTATATGGTGGGCGTTCGGCCACTCCTCGCAACAGATCAACGTGGTTACCCATATCTCCATCTGGTACCTGATCGCGTCCTTGGTATTCGGCGCCAAACCGATGTCCGAGAAGGTGAGCCGTTTTGCATTCCTGTTGTATATCCTGTTCCTGCAACTCGGTTCTGTGCATCACCTGCTGTCCGACCCGGGCCTGACTTCTGCATGGAAGATATTCAACACCAGCTATATGCTTTATCTCGCAGTGCTGGCCAGCCTGATCCATGGTTTGACCGTTCCGGGTTCGATCGAAGTCGCACAACGCAAGAAGGGTCTTGATACCGGCCTGTTTACCTGGCTTCGCAAAGCGCCCTGGGGTAATCCGATCTTCTCAGGCATGTTCCTGTCGCTAGTAGGTTTCGGTTTTATCGGCGGTATCACTGGTGTGGTGATGAGCGTGGAGCAGATCAACATGATCATACATAACACCATGTATCTGCCGGGCCATTTCCATGGCACCCTGGTGGCAGGCACCACGATGGCGTTTATGGCAGTTACTTACTGGCTGATTCCAGTGGTGTTCCAGCGCAAGATAGCTTTGGCAGGGGTGGCGAAATTGCAGCCCTATGTCTTTAGTCTGGGCGTCTGGGTTTTCTCAATAGCCCTGATGGGTGCCGGTACTTTGGGTGTGCAACGCCGTCATGCAGATATCACATTTGCAGGTCAGCCATTGGCTTATGAGTATCCGGAAATCGCCAAGGGCTTGATGGATCTGGGTGAGATATTCGGTGTGATCATGGCGGTTGGAGCGATCATGTTTATCGTGGTCGTTCTGGCGTCGATTTTTACCGGTGAGCGCATCCCGGAAGGCTCTGCACCATGGCCGAAAGTACAAGATGCCGATGTCGAGTTTGTGAAGTCCGGAAAGAAACATATCGGTATCGGTGGCATGGAAGCACCGGGAACATTCGTGCTGGCGATGATTCTGTTCGTGACTATCGTGTTGTACTATTTCATCAACTTCAAGTATCTGTCCACTGTATGGGGCATGTCTTAAGGAGATAACGATGATGGGAGGGATGCCACGGCGCCCTCCCTGATTCGTGCAGGGTAAGGCGGGGATTTGGTTAGGAGAAACCTCTAACCTGAGCTTGGGATGTGTAATTCCAGTATGTTTTAATACGCAGCTATGGTGGATATTTTACAACTGGCTGTCCCGGTTCAGTTTAGAAGTTTCAGTAGGTTGGAATTCAGGAAAATAATATTAACCAGCAAATTCTCCGGATGGCGGAGAGACAAATACATGGGTGCGAGACTATGATCAAACAATACATCAACGTTTTCAAGTTACGCATTGGTTTTGTCATTGCTGTGGCCGCGCTGGGTGGCATGGCAATTACGCCGGGGCAGTCCTTGCCGGTATGGAAGATTCTGGTTTTGTTTATGACGGTGCTGATGGGATCTGCGGCAGCCGGAGCTTTCAACCAATACAGCGAACGCGATATTGATGCGAAAATGACACGCACAAAAAGCCGCCCTTTCGTGAGCGGGTTTTTCCAGCATGGCCCCAAGTGGCTCGTGATTATCGGGTTGCTGCTTCTCGTTGCGGTAGCTGCTGCTGCCTTCATGCTGAATGCGATGACGGCACTTAACATTTTTCTTGGCGCTTTCACCTATGCGATCGTTTATACCGTATGGCTGAAACGTCGTACCTGGCTGAACATCGTATTCGGCGGATTGGCAGGGAGTTTCGCGGTACTTGCCGGTGCTGCCGCAGTCGATCCGTCGCTTGGTCCGCTTCCCGTGGCGCTGGCGTTGGTGTTATTCCTGTGGACCCCCCCGCATTTTTGGAGTTTGGCGATAGCCATTCGCGATCAGTATGCCGCGGCAGGGGTGCCCATGTTGCCGGTGGTAAAAGGCGACCAGAAAGCAGCCCGTATCATATTGGGTCACACCATCCTTCTGGTGCTGGTTTCACTAGTGCCGGTGTATTACGGTCTGGGCTGGATCTATCTCACTGGCGCCTTGTCGGGTGGCGTTTACTTTCTGATCAAGAGTGTGCAGCTGGTGAGAAATCCTACGAAACAGACGGCAATGGCCAATTTTTTTGCGTCATTGGTGCAACTGACTGTGTTGATGTTCGCGCTGATGCTGGAAGCAGGTTTCGCCAACTGATTACCGTTTCGCTCGACCATGCATCTTGTCAGGTTCGGGTGTGGAGGGGATAGTTTCAAATCAATGTAAGCGTAATACTCCAGCCTGAATCTGGATACTGCGCTGACCAATCAGGATTTAATGGAAATGCCAATATTACAAAGCTACTTATTAACGATAAGTCTAGCGGTTCTTCTATCCGCAGTTCAGCCCTCCCTGGCACAGGATCGTGATGTCAGTGGCATGGAGCTGTATAGAGTTGCCGTAACGTCAGCTAAGCAACAGGTACAGCCGGTAAAGGCAAGTTATCAGGTTTTTGATGATAAGGCAGCTTTGAAGATAAGTCAGAGTGCGATCGGTAATCGGCTGGGTGATTACACGTTCCTGAACCTCAGTGGGCATAAAGTTCGCCTATCAGATTACCGGGGCAAGCCTTTGGTCATCAGCATGATCTATACACATTGCCCGTTCATCTGTGCGACAACGACCCGGAATCTGAGCGCGCTCAAGCAGTCCCGTGAGGCATTGGGCGAAGACAGTTTTGGGGTTCTGACGATAGGCTTCGATACCGAGAATGATACCCCGCAAGCGATGGATGATTTTGGCAAACGTATGGATGTAAAAATGACTAACTGGGAATTCGTCAGCGCTGACCAGGGCACGATAAAAAAATTGAGCAAGGATTTGGGATTTGTCTTTTTCCCTTCTGCCGAGGGTGGATTTGAGCATATCACCCAAACAACCTTTGTCGACGGCCAAGGCAGGGTCTATCAACAGATTTACGGGGAGGAATTCGATAATAAAACGCTGCTCGAGCCTTTAAAGAATATGATCTACAACATCAAGACGGCAGAAACCGGATTTGCAGGATTATCGAACAAGGTCCGGCTCTTTTGTACAGTTTATGATGCCAAGTCCGGAACATATAAAGTGGATTACAGTTATTTCTATGGTATCGGGACGGGGATACTCGTTTCGCTGTTCATTATATGGTGGATCGTAATTGAGTACCGTCGCAGCCCCAAACGAAGTTATCCTCCTCCTCACCATGTTTGATACAGGTCGAACCAATGCATTTTGATGCTGCCACTCCAGTTTTTTGTTATAACTGTCTTCCCAGAAATTTCCAGTGATTAAACTCATACATCGCGCCGGCCAGAGCATATTTTTGCGTCTGGAGAGCGCACTCAATGGCATTTTTGGACCCGCATTGAATCCGCTCTATTATTTGGGCGCGATTTCTTACTGGATGTTCTGGATCATCGTAGTCAGCGGTTTCTACATTTATGCCTTTTACGATACAGGCGTGGATGATGCTTTCAATTCGGTGGAGAACATAACCCATAAGCAATGGTATCTGGGCGGCATCATGCGCAGCCTGCATCGTTATGCCTCCGACGGGATGATACTGTCTGCCGTTTTGCATATGATGCGCAATTTTGTGTTTGACCGTTATCGAAATTTCCGCTGGTTCTCATGGTATACGGGTGTCGCGGTACTGTGGCTGATTTATATGGCCGGAATAAACGGTTACTGGCTGGTTTGGGACAAGCTGGCGCAGTTTATTGCTGTGGCGACCGCCGAATGGCTGGATGCTCTGCCGATCTTCAGCGCACCTCTGGTGCGTAATTTCCTGGAGCAGGGCAGTGTAAATGATCGTTTCTTTTCCCTGCTTTCATTTGTGCACCTTGGCGTTCCTTTGGGCGCATTTGCGCTTATCTGGATTCACACCCAACGTGTTCCGCAGGCAAAAACATCGCCGCCACGATCACTTAAAATCGGATTGGTCCTGTCTTTGGTCGTGCTTGCATTGATCAAGCCGGCATTAAGTCAGGGTCATGCGGATCTCGATGCTGTGCCATCCACTCTGAATCTGGATTGGATCTATCTATGGTCTTATCCCCTGATCTATTTCTGGGGAGCAGGTAAGGTATGGATTTTGACAGGCGGCATTACCGGCTTTTTGTTTATGCTGCCATTCCTGGGAAGGAAGCGCGGCAAGGGCGAATATCAGATCGTCACAGTTCCTCGCGGGCATGCGGTGATCGCAAGATCAGGCGAAACCGTGCTTGAGGCTGCACTGCGCCAGGGATTGAATCTGCCATACCAATGTCGTGACGGTGCTTGCGGAACCTGCAAGGGCAAGATACTTAGAGGATCGGTCGATTATGGTGTCTACCAGAAAGGCGTACTCACCGATGCGGAAAAAATGGAAGGCAAGGCCCTGTTCTGCTGTGCCAAACCATTGACTGATCTGGATATAGAGTGTGACGAAGTCGAGGAATTGAATGCCTTCCCGGTAAAGACAATCAAGTTCAGGGTGAAAAAAATGGAACGGGCGGCGCAAGATGTGATGCTGCTCGAATTGCGGCCTGTGGGCAATGAGCAGATGAACTTTATTGCCGGCCAGTATGTCGTTGTGCGGCTGGATGATGGCACCAAGCGCAGTTATTCGATCGCCAATCCGCCGCATGAATCAGATCACCTGCAATTGCACATCCGCCTGGTGAATGGCGGCAAGTTCACCAGTCATGTTTTCGATGGGATGAAGGAGGGTGACGTGCTGCAAGTGGAAGGTCCGCTGGGAACCTTTTTTCTGCATGAAGAAAGTGACAAACCCATTATATTCATGTCCGGGAATACCGGTTTCGCATCCATCAAAAGTATGGTGGAGCATGCTTTCAAAGCCGGGCTGAAACGCTCTATGGTATTGTACTGGGGCGCCAGAGCGCCTGCTGATTTTTACCTCACCGATTTGCCGAAGAAATGGCAACAGGAGCATGACAATTTCAAATTCATACCGGTGTTGTCCGAACCAATACCTGAACATGGCTGGCAGGGCAGAACCGGCCTGGTTACCGAGGCCATTTTGCAAGACTATCAGGATTTGAGCGGTTATCAGATATATGCATGCGGTCCGCCCTTGATGGTTGATGCAGGACGTGCGCCATTCATCGCCAGGGGATTGCCGGAAGACCAATATTTTTCAGATGCTTTCCTGATTGCTCCCTACAAAGTTCAGGTTGCTGAGCCTTTGGTATCCTCAGAGGAGGTGAAGCATGTCTAAACCATTGCAATACCTGGGACAGGGATTGATTTATATCATGTTCGCGGCTGTGATCGGCTTATTCTCCACCTCTCCGGTATATACCCATCTACCACCGGATGAGACGTTGATCAAGCTCAGTTTCAGACATGCGGGTCAACTTAAAGGCGAGTGTCACGAACGTACCGCTGAAGAGCTGGCTAAATTGCCCGCTTATCAGCGCAAAGGTACAATGGATTGCCCTCGCGAGCGGTCTGATGTCGTTGTCGAACTTGAAATGGACGGGAAACAACTCTATCACGAGATATTAAGACCGACGGGCTTGGCACACAGCAGCAATGCCAATATTTACCGGCGCATCGCCGTGAAGGCGGGGCTGCATACTCTGAAGGCGCGCCTCAGGGATCATGCCGGGGACGATTTCAACTATGTGCATGAAGAGACCGTGAACCTTGCTCCGGGGCGCATCATGGTGATCGATTTCAAGGCGGCGACCGGTGGATTTATTTTCAAGAACAAAAATACAACTTGAGGATAAAGTATGAGTGCAGCATTTCAGCAAGCAGGTATCAAAACAGAGGATAAAGGGGTGTGCGGATTCGCGCTTTCGATGCCGCCTGAAGCCAATCGCAGGCTGGCTTCCGGCTGGTTGTGGCTGGGCATCGCATCTCTGGTCGGAGCCGGGTTGTTCGCCATCCTGCTGGTGCTTTCACGCACTCCCTACATACAGGATATCTTTCCCTGGGTCGACTTTTTCCACTCCGCGCTTGTGGTGCATGTGGACTTGTCGGTGCTGTTGTGGTTCCTGGCATTCGCCGGAGTGTTATGGAGCCTGGATTCATCTTCAGGGTTCATAAGGACAGGCTGGCTGGCGCTGGTGCTGGCCACGGCTGGAGCATTGATGATCGTCCTGTCCCCTTTTGTTGCCGCTGGCAAGCCGCTGATGAGCAATTATGTGCCGGTGATTCAAAGCACTTTCTTTTTTACCGGATTGATAGTCTTTGCAGTCGGCATGGCGGTGCTGGTACTGCGCAGTCTGATAACGATTCCCGTAGCCCATCTGTGGCAGGGAGGGGAAGGCTCGATACGCATCGGTTTTCACGGCGCTTCGATCTCGATGCTGTTCGCACTGGCTGCTTTTGCCTGGTCGTACATCATGGTTCCGACCGATTCGGATAGCACGGTGTATTTTGATCTTTTATTCTGGGGCGGCGGCCATGTGCTGCAGTTCACCTATCTGCTGTTGATGCTGGCCGGGTGGTTGTGGTTGGCGGATGCGTGCGGCGCGAAAAATCCGTTGACTCCAAGAGTGGCGTCGGCTTTGCTTGTTCTTGGGTTGCTCCCGGTATTCTATGTCCCGGTCATCTATCTGACTTGTGACGGCGTTATGGGTGTCTATATGGAACAGTTCACTCAGTTGATGAAGATCGGTGCCGCATTCGCACCCGTGCCACTTGGTTTGGCGGTTCTTTACGGGATGATGGTGGGAGACCGCACAGCAGCGACCGATCCTCAGCGTGCAGCCCTGTTTTCATCAATCATATTGTTTGCGATTGGAGGAGGGATAAGCCTGATGATCAAGGACAGCAATACGATCATCACGGCACATTATCACGGGACCGGGGGAGCGATCAGCCTTGCCTTCATGGGGCTGACCTTGCATCTGTTGCCACGCCTCGGTTATCGTGAACCGGATTTGAAGTGGGCCACACTGATGCCCTACGTGTATGGTGCGGGACAACTGCTCCATATTCTGGGCTTGCTATGGTCAGGCGGTTATGGTGTGCAGCGCAAGGTCGCCGGGGCTGCTCAAGAGCTGCACGGTTTTGCGCAGACAGCGGGCATGGGATTGATGGGTTTGGGGGGGTTGATAGCCGTGGTCGGCGGCATCATGTTTCTGGTGGTGGTTTTCAAAGCCATGCGCGGGCGGGTACAGCAGAAGTTGTAATTTCCACGCATTGGTTTAGCACAAGCAGCGTATGTGCTAAAGCCAGCGGTAATTGCTCCGGTTACTCCGGTGAAAGTACAAGATAGTTGATAAATCCGAACGTGATAAATCCCAGTATCAAAATGATCAAGAAGAAAACGAGACTGCGTAAGCCGCGATTTTGGAACCGTTCTCCGCGCATGATTTCAATCCGATCAAGTATCCAGTCCGACATGAAGTAGAGGCCGGCGGCCACCATGGTGTAGTAAATGACTTCCAAGTTTTTTTCTCCAATTATCTTTTCAGTGCACGCATTATATGCCATCAAATTTTGAAGGAGCGGATTCAACAAAATATTTATGTTTCGGTCCGCGTGACATAAATGCGCGGACTTGAATTGACTGCTGTTGATCACACCGAGTCATACGCACGCAAGGCACTGCTTTGGCTTGAGGGAAATCTGAACAAGATCTTCGGTAATGATCTTAACCCGCTTTATCATCTGGGTGCGCTGGGATTCTATTTTTTCTGGGTGATTGCCGTTAGCGGAGCCTATCTTTATGCCTTCTACAGGACAGGCATAGAACTCTCCTACCCTTCTGTTGAATATCTCACCAAGGAACAATGGTATTTCGGCGGCATCATGCGCAGCTTGCACCGATATGCTGCCGATGCGCTGGTGGTAGTGATGGTGTTGCATATGTTGCGTGAATACATACTGGGACGCTATCGCGGTGCGCGATGGTTTGCCTGGATCACCGGAGTGCTGTTGATTTGGCTGATATATGCCTCGGGTATAAATGGTTACTGGATGGTATGGGACAAATTGGCCCAGTATTCCACCGTGGCGACGATGGAATGGCTCGACTGGTTGCCGATATTCAGCGAACCGATGTCGCAAAGTTTTATTTCGCAGGAAGTTCTCAATGACCGTTTTTTTTCCCTGATATCTTTTTCCCATGCGACGATTCCACTGTTTGTGCTGTTCTTGCTCTGGATACATATCATGCGCATAAGCAACCCGGTGGCTAATCCACGGCGCGGGCTTGCAGTTGGAATGCTGCTGGCTCTGTTGATTCTGGCACTGGTAAAGCCTGTGCAGAGCCAGGGTCCGGCAGATATGGGGATTGAGCCACGCAACATCAGCATCGACTGGTTATATTTGTTTATCCATCCATTGCTGGATGTCTGGTCTGCAGGGCAGGTCTGGATGTTGGTTATCGGCGTGAGCCTGTTGCTAGGCGTGTTGCCATGGCTGCCATCCAGGTTCAGGCAGATTCCGGTTGCCGAAGTAAACCTGAAGGATTGCAGCGGATGCAGACTGTGTGTTGCTGACTGCCCATATGAGGCGGTGGTGATGAGACCCCGCAGCGACGGCATGAACTTCATGGAAGAAGCAGTGGTCGTGCCTGATCGCTGCGTGAGTTGTGGTATTTGCGCAGGCGCATGTCCCTCGTCAAATCCATTCAGGGGCGAAGAAAACTTTGTCAGTGGGATCGAAATGCCATCTTTGCCGATAGCTGGGCTACGGACAACCATGATGAAAGACATCGCCAAGCTTGAGGGTGAAGTGCGGGTTATGGTTTTCGGCTGCGATAATGCTGCGGAAATTGAAAAATTGCGCAGTGAAAGTGTGGCTGTATTAAGCCTCCCCTGCATTGCCATGCTGCCGTCATCCTTCATTGAGTATGCGCTGCACCAGCATCGTGTCGAAGGCGTATTCATTACCGGTTGCCGTGAGGGCGATTGCTACCACCGATTGGGTGTGCTGTGGACCGGGATGCGCCTGGCAGCAGAGCGGGAGCCGCGCCTGCGTGGCCGCGCCGAGCGGCAAAGAATCAGGCAATTCTGGGCTGCTTCAGCCGATCTCAAGGAATTGGAATCGGAATTGGAGTCGTTCCGAACCGGTTTGATCGGCCTGCTCGGGAGAGAGGTCGTATCACATCATCTTGCGGGAAAGTAATTAGCCACGGGCATTTCCTGAATGTATGTGGAGATATCCGGGCCGAAGGATGGCCTATCTGCCGGGTGCGCCGTGATTTGAACTGCTCACGTTATTCCATGATAATGCCCGGCAACTGTTTAAGTGTTACTCCATATAGATCTCTACGGGTACGACAAATGAAAAAATCGATCTACAAAGTCAGGATGCCGAAAAGTTGCGCCGCAACTTGCAGCTACATGGTTTTATTAATGCTTGGTCCGTTGGCGATCACAGGGTGTGGTGAGGCATTAACACCCAAGCCATTTGTTTTTGACATGACGCGCCTTAACCAGGATGGCAGTACCAATGACGGAAGTGATTATTCAAAACGACCATGGGCGTGTGTTCGCGACAACCAATCAGGTTTGATCTGGGAAGTGAAGAAATCCGAACCTGGTTTGCAAAACATCAATAATACTTACAGTTGGTATGACCCGGATCAAACAACCAACGGCGGTTGGGCCGGCAAAGCTAACGCTGGAGTTTGTACCGGCAGCGATTGTGATACCGATTCCTACATCAAAGCGATCAATGCAGCAAAACTTTGTGGCCTTGATGATTGGTATCTGCCCAGCCGTTTTGAATTGAACACTATAGTGGACACCAGCGTTTCATTTCCAGGGCCCACCCTTCCAAAAGCTTATTTTCCGGAAGCTCTCCCCGGAAAATACTGGACTGATACGACGTTCAAAACCCGCCGTGCCGGTGTCTGGGTATGGAGCTTCGACTCTGGCAGTGATTACGTCGTGGAAAAAAGTGAAGCGCATAACATAAGGCTGACCTACGCTTCCCCGAAAAAGCCTGATGGGAAGGAGTTTCCCAAGTGAGTGATACAAGCAGCGTTGGGCGGGTGGCCTGTCGGCAGGCTTTACTTTGACTCAACGCCGGGCGATGCGGATCTTGTGATTCAACATGACTAGCAATATCAGGAGAAGTGCGGCGCCGCCATTGTGTGCCACTGCAAGCAGCAGCGGTAGACTCAGAAAGACGGTAGAAACGCCGATAGCAAATTGCACCGTGACCATTATCAATAGCCAGCGCGCGGTCTTGCGCAGTCCTTCGACTCTGAATGCTCGAAGGGCTGTCCATGTAGTCAGTGCAAGCACGACAAAGGCACCGGCGCGATGTGCCCAGTGGATCGCGGTCAGCGCCTCGAAAGGCAGGTAATCGCCTTGGGCTGTCTTGCCCAGATCTCGCCATAGCGCAAAACCGTTGGCAAAATCCATTGGTGGAAATAGCTCGCCGTGGCAAAGCGGAAAGTCCGTGCAAGCCAGTGCAGCATAGTTGGTGCTGACCCAACCGCCGAGCGCGATTTGAATCGCCAGTCCCGCGGTAGCCAGCGTCGCCGGAATCAGCAGCGCGGAAGCTGATTTCGATACCGGTGGTAGATCGCTGAGCCGCGCACCGAGCCATGTCAATAGTGCCAGCAATGTCATACCCAGCAGCAGATGTATGGTCACGATCACTGGCTGCAATTTCATTGTGACGGTCCATGCGCCGAAAGCACCCTGTGCACAAACGAATGCAAACAGCATAGTCGGGAACAGCGGCGAAAACTTCATTTCCTTGCGCCCCGATTGCCGCCATCTGAGCCATGCGATCAGCATCAAGGCGACGATCAGCACGCCGATACCCATCGCCAGGTAGCGATGGATCATCTCTATCCACGCTTTCATGACAGTCACCGGGCCGGTCGGCAAAGCGGTCTCGGCGGCACTGATGTCTGCATGTGCCTGTAGCGGGTTGGCTTGCCCATAGCAACCGGGCCAATCAGGGCAACCGAGTCCGGAATCGGTCAGCCTTGTGAATGCGCCAAACATGATCAGGTCGAACGTGAGGAAAAGTGTGACCCATACCAGTTTACGATATTTGTCAGTATCACTTGATACCCACACCATCGTAAGCGGCAATAGAGCCGCCAGCATGCCCATGGCCGCAAGTTGAATCAGCATGATGGACTTCCAGGGTCTGAATGCGGCAGGTGGATGGAAGTAGGCATTGATTTAGTTTGACCTGCAATCTGGTATTTTGCGAGCGCGCTTCCTTTTATCCAGAAAGCTATCCAATAGAAAAATTGAGTCACTGATGCGCTGGTTGGACTTCATTTCTCGCGCTGGCTTCCAGAATAAATCTGAAGATTGAAGTAACAGCATCCCTTCAGCGACACTACATAATACATATTGCCCAGTCAAGGCGAAGATGAGTCTTGCTTTGTTTTTCAATGAATTGGAGAACATGACCTGGCTTTTGGCCGCCCCAGGAATAAACCTCTTGACAATCTACCAATTTCAGTATAATTTTGCTAACAGGTATTGTTAATACATGTATTACTAAAACAGTATCTTTGTGTATCGGGTGCAGTTGCTTGTGCGGTAACGCGGTGGTTTTTGTTCCCAGCCTATTTGGTTTTCGGTAGTCTGGATCGCTTTTGTAATGTTTGTATCGGTCTGTAGGTGACGCACTCACTGACTTGTCAAGTGATGCGAGGGTTGTGGTGTGGAATTTTTAATTAATAACCAACGAAGCTAGGGAGAGATAATCATGAAATCAAGTTCATTCATTGGGGCGATGTCACTGAGTCTGTTGACATTGGTCTCGACGGCATCATGGGCAGCAGGGCCCGAGGCAGTAAGCATTGTTCAAGATCCGACAGCAGTAGGTACCCCTGTCGGGAAACGCGGACCAAAAACGCTTAAATTTACCCTGGAAGCTCAGGAGGTGCTCGGGGTTCTGGATGCCGCAGCCAAAACCACCTACACCTATTGGACGTTCAATGGAAAGGTGCCCGGTCCGATGCTGCGCGCCCGAGTCGGTGACACGATTGAAATTACTCTGAAAAACGCCAAGAGCAGCGCAATGATCCATAACATAGATCTGCATGCGGTATGGGGCCAGGGTGGTGGCGCTGCACTGACGAACGTAGCTCCTGGTGAAGAGAAGTCCTTTGTCTTCAAGGCACTCAATCCTGGTCTGTTCGTGTATCACTGTGCTACACCGGTGATCCCGCAACATATTTCGAGTGGCATGTATGGCATGATCCTGATCGAACCGGAAGGTGGCCTCCCCAAGGTCGACAAGGAGTTCTATGTAATGCAGGGTGATATGTATACCGAGGGCACGGGCAGCGAAAAAGAATTCAGCCTGCACGACATGATGGAGGAAAAGCCCAGCCATGTGGTGATGAACGGGTCTGCCGCTGCTTTGGCAGCGAATCCGATGAAAGTCAAAGTGGGTGATGAAGTCCGTATTTTCTTCGGTGTAGGCGGTCCTAACCTGACCTCATCCTTTCATGCAATCGGTACCATCTTTGACAAAGTATGGGCCGAAGGCAGCACCGGTGCTCCGGAGCTCAATGTACAAACCACTTCTGTACCCCCTGGTGGATCAACGATGGTGGAATTCAAAGCACGTGTTCCGGCCAAATACATCCTGGTTGACCACGCGCTTACCCGCTTGATGAAGGGTAACGTCGCCATCATCCAGGCTGAAGGTGCAGATATTCCTGATCTGTTCCGTGCCGGCAAGGCGAATTAACAAAAGAGTAATAACCTGAATTTATCTCCTCTCCTCCCAAAAGCCAAGGCGTAAATTCAGCTGAGCAAGGCTTAACTGCCTTGCTCTTTTTTTTAGCCGCTTCAAACCCTTGCGGGCCAAGCCCACAAGGGTCATTTGTTACCGCGAAGCAGATCTTGTCAGCAAACGAGTTGCACATTACGTGAGGCCAGGTAATTGCTTTCGACGTTGTTTTCTACAAGGTACGCGGCATTGATTGAATAGCGGTCGTTACTCACCGCGCGCCATTTGCAAGTCGAACTGTTTGCTGCAGAAAGTTGCAGTTTTGCCGTTGTCTTGTAGTAGTTGCTGACGTCAACATTGCGGGTAAAACTGGGATTGAAACCGGAATAAATCACATCCAGATCTCGGGTTGAAAAGGCTGACTCTGCATGGACGGCAGTAGTTGTCAGAATGCCACAAATGATAATGCTTGCCAGGATACGTGCTTTCATAATGAAACTCCTTATTAATAACTCAGTTGAAATCCCTGCCACCATGGCGAGGAGATTGCACCTGTGTAACCGGAGATCAGGTTTCACGGATGCGTGCAATAACATGAGCACTAACCGTGCCAATAAATATCTTGTTGATATAAAATAAATTAATTATTTGCCGTTGCGGCAATCGTTCACTGTGAACGTTAAGTTGTGTTCATAATGAACAGAAGGGGCATGCAATGAACACAATTTCCTTGGCAAGTTTGAACATCGTCTTGGAGAAGCTCGAAGAGGGCGTGCTGTTTCTGGATGAACAGCGTAATGTCGTGGCGATCAATCCGGCAGCAATGCAAATGATAGGGCGCAAGCACGGCGATGTCGTAGGTAAATGTTGTCCGACTCTGTTCCCCGGCACACCTTGTGCCCACACTTGCGAAGAAAGCGGAAAATGCTCGCTGATGACGGGGACTGTGCAAGGAAACAAACTGGTGCAAGACATCGTGGTTGCTCGTCCGGATGGCATGCTCGTTCCTTTGCACATGTGGGCAACGGCGCTGCCAACGGACAAGTCGCAGGCGCATTGTGCGGTCGTGTTGCGCAACCGTACCCGCGAAGTGCAATTGGAGGATACCGCTTCGAGGCGCATGCGCATGGGCAATTTGGTGGGGTATAGCAACGTCATGCGAGCCCTGTTCAGCGAAATTTTGCTGGCGGCATCAAGCGATGCCAATGTGCTGCTAACCGGCGACACAGGGGCAGGCAAGGAACTGGCAGCCCAAGCGATACACGATAATTCCGGCCGCGCCAAAAATCCTTACCTGCAAGTGCATTGCGCCGCTTTGCCGGAGAATTTGCTTGAAGCCGAGCTGTTCGGGCACAGCAAGGGCGCATTTACCGGCGCGACGACCGAGCGACCCGGGCGTTTCGAGGCTGCCGATGGCGGCACACTGCTGCTGGACGAGATCGGTGAGGTGCCACTGGGTACCCAGGTAAAATTGCTGCGAGTGCTGCAAGAAAAAGAAGTGGTGCGCCTGGGCGAAAACCACCCGCGCAAAGTGAATGTGCGCATTATTGCCGCTACCCATAGAGATTTGTCGGCCATGGTGAAGAATGGAGAATTCCGTTCCGATCTGTATTATCGTTTGCGTGTGCTGCCACTGCGTGTACCTTCATTGCGCGAACGACGCGAGGATGTGCCATTGCTTGCCAGCTCGATACTTTCCGGCCTGACCAGACATTACAAGCGCGAGGATGTCACGCTGTCCGCGCAAGCGACTGAACTATTGTTGGGGTATGACTGGCCAGGAAACGTGCGCGAATTGGTCAACGCCCTGGAATACGCGCTGGTACATGCAGAAGGCACGACCATCCTGCCGAGCCATTTTCCGGCCGAACTGCGTGATGCAGCGCCGCCCGTCATCGTTGCCGAAGGCAAAGCTGAAGCTCCACTCACGCGCTATTATCGGGGCTCGGCAGAGGAGCGTGAAAAAGAGCTTATTCTCGCGGCGCTCACCGAAGCGGGCGGGAACAAAAGCACAGCGGCGGAAAAACTCGGCATGTCGCGTACAACTTTGTGGAAGCGTTTGAAGCATTACGGCATTGCTAACGATACGGTTGGTTAGCTATGAAGACTTGTCAGCCTGCAAACTCCTTTCCTGCCACCATGCATAGATGACAGGGATGACGATCAGGGAGAGTAGCGGCGCGGTGATCATGCCGCCCACCAGGGGTGCGGCAATGCGCTTCATCACATCTGCTCCGGTGCCAGAACTGACCATCACCGGAATCAATCCGGCCACGATCACCGATACTGTCATCATTTTTGGGCGTATTCGCATCAGCGCCCCGTGAACGATGGCTTGTTGCAGATTCAGGCGGTTTACCGGTCGGCCGGTCTGGCGGATTTCCGCGATGGCTTGATCCAGATAAAGCAGCATGACCACACCGAACTCGGCTGCGACTCCTGCCAGGGCGATGAAACCCACCGCGACCGCAACAGACAAGTGATAACCCAGCCAGTACACCAGCCAGAAGCCGCCGGCCAGGGAAAATGGCAAGCACAACAACACCAGCAGCACTTTGCCGCCATGCCGGAAATTCAAATAAAGCAGCGCAACCACCAGCAGCAGCGTGAGCGGGATTACCCACATGAAGCGTTCTTTGGCGTGCTGCAGGTTGGAATATTGTCCTGTCCACGCGATAGCGTAGCCCGGTTGCGGGCTCACGGCTTTTGCTACTGCGGCTTGTGCATCGGCTATATAACCACCCAGGTCGCGCCCGGCGAAATCAAGATAAATATAGGCCACCAGGCGGCCATTCTCGCTTTTGATCTCGACCGGCCCGTCATTCACGGTCACGCTTGCCACCGAACCCAGTGATACTTGCGCGCCGGAAGGCGTCATGATGCGGCTGTTCTCGAGTGCGGAAAGGGAATCGCGGTAAGCGCTAGGATATCTCAGGTTGATCGGGAAGCGATTGCGGCCCTCGATCATCATGCCGATGTTCTGTCCGCCTATCGCACCCTGCACCAGACGTTGTATATTGGCTGCGGTAACGCCGTAGCGTGCCGCCTGCACACGGTCCAAAGTGACATCCACGTATCGTCCACCGGAAGCGCGGTCGGCAAAAGCGTTGCGTGTTCCCGGCACGGTGTGCTCGATCACCTCTTCGATGTGTTTGGCCAGTGCGCTGATGCCGGCAAGATCGGGGCCTGTGACCTTGATTCCAAGCGGTGTGCGGATACCGGTTGATAGCATGTCTATGCGTGTGCGGATGGGATACCCCCAGGAATTCGTCAATCCCGGCAGGCGTACCTCGTTATCCAGCTTGCGTATCAGGTCTTCCATGGTTACGCCGGGCGGCCACTGCTCGCGCGGCTTGAGCTGTATCGTGGTTTCAAGCATCGAAAGCGGTGCCGGATCGGTGGCAGTATCAGCGCGTCCGGCTTTGCCAAATACGCGCTCGACCTCGGGAATTTGCGCGATCAGGCGATCGGTGATTTGCAGTATGTTCGCAGCTTCGTCGATCGACAAGCCGGGCAGGGTAGTGGGCATATACAACAGATCGCCCTCATTGAGGGGCGGCATGAATTCGCTGCCGAGCTTGGCGATAGGCCAGGCCGCGCTCAGTAACAGCAGCAGGCAAAGCGACAGGGCGAGTTTGCGTTTTTGCAACGCAGCCAGCAACAGCGGACTGTAAAGCTTGTGCAGAAGCCGGTTCAACGGATTGCTTTGCTCATGGACGATGCGCCCGCGGATAAAATAACCCATCAACACCGGAGCCAAAGTAATCGCGAGCACCGCGCTTGCCGCCATGGCATAGGTTTTGGTGTAAGCGAGCGGAGCGAACAGTTTGCCTTCCTGCCCGGTAAGTGTCAGCACAGGCAGGAAAGATACGGTGATGACCAGCAGCGAAAAAAACAGCGCCGGCCCTACTTCAAGTGCACTCTGTCTGGTGATGTCCCAATAATCGGGATGATCCCCTGCGCGTTCCAGATGTTTATGCATGTTTTCTATCATCACCACCGCGGCATCGACCATCGCGCCAATGGCGATCGCAATGCCCCCCAGCGACATGATGTTGGCGGTCACGCCCTGGTTTTCCATCACGATAAATGAGGCCAGTATGCCGATGGGCAGCGTTACCACCGCAACCAATGATGATCGCAAGTGAAATAAGAATGCGAGGCATACCAGGGCCACGATGAGTGATTCCTCAAACAATTTCTCGCTTAATGTTCTGATGGCGCGGTTGATCACCCCGGACCGGTCATAAGTGACCACCAGTTCTATTCCCGGCGGCAGCCCGCTTTGCAGTTCTTTTAAGCGTGCCTTGACGCGGGTTATGGTTTCGAGTGCATTTTCTCCATAACGCATGATGACGATGCCGCCGGTCACTTCGCCTTGCCCGTCCAGATCGGTTACGCCACGGCGCAATTCATGACCGATCTGTATTTGCGCAACATCTTCCAGGCGGATCGGCACGCCTTGTGCGTTGACTCCCAGCGGGATGTGCCGGAAGTCATCCAGATTTTTCAAATAATTTTGTGCACGCACGACATATTCGGCTCGCCCCATTTCCATCACCGAGCCGCCACCCGTCATGTTGCTGTCACGGATCGCCTGTTCCACACGCTCCAGGCTCAAGTTGTATGCCGCTAACCGGTTGGGATTCACTTCGATCTGGAATTGCCTCACCATGCCGCCGACGCTGGCGACTTCGGCCACGCCGTGCAGACTTTGCAATTCGTATTTGAGGAAAGAATCCTGCACCGCGCGTAATTCATCGGCATCGTAGCGGTGATGCCGGTCCACCAGCGCGTATTCGAACACCCATCCTACGCCTGATGCATCCGGCCCCAGCGTCGGGATGATGTTTTCCGGCAGGCGATCTTCGATCTGGCTCAGATACTCCAGCACGCGCGAGCGCGCCCAGTATGGATCGGTACCGTCCTCAAAGATGACGTACACATAGGATTCGCCGAACATCGAAAAGCCGCGTACCGCGGTCGAACCCGGGACCGACAGCAACTCTGAAGTGATCGGGAAAGTGATTTGATCTTCAACAACCTGGGGCGGTTGGCCCGGATAAGAGGTTTTGATGATCACCTGCACGTCGGAAAGATCTGGAACGGCATCCAATGCCATATGGCGGGAGGAATAGAACCCCCATCCCGACAGCAGTACTGCTCCCAGCAACACCACCATGCGGTTTTTCAGTGACCACCTGATGATGCGTGCAATCATGCCGGAGCCCGAAAAACCCTTGTGCCCGGGGCGATAGGAAGCAATCCCCTCAGCCGGTAAAATCCTTCGTGTTTAGGGTTGGTTCGCATCGTGGTTGCCATGCATACGCTGCGTTGCATCGCTCATTGACGCAGCAGCATCCAAAAGAAATTGCCCGTTCACCGCAACCTGGTCCCCTGCATGCAAACCGGAAGTGATCTCGATGGCATCGGAGGTTTCGATCCCGGTTTCCACTTTGACCGGCGAGAAATGGCCGTTGCCTTCCGACAGTATCACCATGTCACCCTTGCCGGTGCGCATTACCGCAGAACGCGGCACGACGAGCGTCTTATGCGGTTTGGCGTGAATGATGACGTCAAGCAGCGAGCCTATGGGCAGCAAACTTTTGGCATTGTTGATGCTCACCCGTGCCTGCACCGTGCGTGTTGTACTGTCAACTGTAGGGGCGATAAATTTCAGGCGTGCCTTGATTTCGCGCATATTCGATTGGAACATCCGAATCGTTACCTGATCTCCTTCTTTCACCCAGGCCACTTGATCGGGGTATAGCGGCACATCGACCCAGACTTGTGAAAGGCCGGCGAAAGAAAGAAGACTATCCATCGGTTTGACTGAACTGCCTTCATGAATTTCGATCTTCGTGACAACACCGGATTGCGGCGCGCGTACCTCAACCACCTCCCTTGGCCGGTAGGTTCTATTGAGCTCTTCGATCAATTCTTTACCGGCATCGGCATACAGGAATTTTTCGATGTAAAGGATGCGTTTGGTTGAGTTCTCCTTCAGTTCCATCATGTCGTATTCAGACATTCCTTTGCCGCTGATATGGGCGTCATCAGACATCATATACTTGGAGAGTCTGTCCTTTTCCTTCAGTAATTCGATGTACTCGAACTGGGATTTAAGCAATTCCGGGGAATATATTTCATACAGGACCTGTCCTGCCGCGACTTGCTGGCCGACCGAATTGACATGCAGCTTTCTGATCACTCCCTCGACTTTTGCGCTGAGGTTGAAGACCAGACTTTCATCCACAGTTACATTGCCATAGGTGTGGATGTCCTGGCTCAGCGTTTGTAATTTGGCTTCAGCCAGGCGTACACCGAGTCTTTGCTGTGTGGCAGTGTCGATGAGTATGCTTTGGCCATGCTGGTGCGCATCCGGCTGGTCCATTTCCACCAGATCCATACCGCAAATCGGACATACACCCGGCTGATCCTGAATGATCTGGGGGTGCATGGGGCACACCCAAAGCTTCTTTGCCGGTCCGGATGCGAACTTGTCCGGGACTGTGAGTGAATCAAGTTTTGCACCGGCTGCTGCTGCTGTGTTGCCGGTACCGCCATCAGGCTGGGTTGCCGAATGTCCGCTGTAGAAATATGCCGCGATCATCAGGACTGCGGCAATAAATATGACCAGCCATTGCTTTGCATATTTATACGCAAACGCATCAAGCAGTCCGGGAAATCGTTTCTTTTCAGGCTGTGCCATGTTTTTATCTTTTGCCCTGCAAACGCAACTTTATCTCAGCGAGAATTTTGCCGGGGGATAACGACCTTAAATCAAAAGGCGGCAACTCCAGCGCATCCAGCGTATTTTTCACCAGCAGGCCAAGCTCGGTGTCGCCTTCCATGCACAGACGGCGGCTGAAAAACAGTGTATCCGGATCTTCCTTGCGCAGGGCGAGCATCAGAAAATCATGAGCGCTGGCGCTGATGGTCAACTCCGGTTCCCGGGTACGACGGCAGGCGACCATTCCGTTGCGGGCAAGAGTGAAATAAAAAGTCACACCGGCGTCGGTCACTCGGATGCAGATGAGCTTGCCCTGCAGGGGCTGCATCACTTCCGAACAAAGGGTATCACCCAGCACCAGATTTACTGCATGGACGAACAGCAAAGTCTGCGGATACCCCGGCAGGATGGACAGGATGTCGCTGACCTGCTTGGGAAGAATGAAAGGGTGAATATTCATATCGATTGCGGGTTCGCTGTCCCTTCAGGCATTCAGTTGCTGCTCATTGATTATATTCGTTTTCAAAATCGCGGTACCTCATTCGTGTTGCCGGGCACTTGCGAGGAACATCTGCTCCATCCCCGGCCGGCCGTGCCAGTAGCCGTTGCAGGCGCCTTCCGGCATCATGCTCTCGATTTTCTGCACGGCGTATTCGCTACTTACCTGCTCGGCTATACAGTCGCGGAACAGGCGGATGATTTCGGAACTATGTTCGGACTGGGGGCTGATGCGTACAACATCCACCCCGGCATTTTTCATGGAGTCCAGATCGCCGATCAGGTTGTACACCAGCGCAGATTGGGTCTGAGTACCGTTGATCACAAGGAACGGCTTGCCTTCGCGGGTGCGCATGGTCTTGCCGTCAGGATCATCGATGCAGAGGAAACGGCAATCGTCCTTGGGCAGATTGTGAAAGCGCGCGGTGAAACAGCGCGACGAAAAAGCCAGCGGCAGCCTGCCGTAGCAAAACACCTCGGTTTCTATCCCTGCCGGTCGGGAATGCTGCAGCGGTTGCAGCGCCTGGAGCGACATTTCCACCGGTATGACCCAGCGCCGGGCGCCGAGAGAAGCGATCAGTTCCAAAGTCTGCGGGTTATAGATATTCAAATAGGGACCGGCAATGAAAGGCACACGTCCCTCCAAGCGGTGAACTGCTCCCATGTCATTGGCCTCTACTGTGAGATCACCGTTTTCAGTGATCCTGCGCATAGCTTTCAGATCGGACTCGGATTCGATCAGTATCTGGGTGGAAAGAACCACTTCCTTGCCGGCGGCAGCAAGCATTTTAGCCACTTCCAGCCAGTCTGACAGGCGCATGACATGGCGCCGTGAGCAAACCGTTTCGCCGAGATAAACGATATCCACCGGTGTGGCGGCAATTTCCTGATAGAAAGCCTGCAGCTTTTCCCTTGGCCAGTAGTAAAGGATGGGGCCGAGTGCAAGTTTCATTTCCATGGCCGGTGATAAGCCCCCAAAGTATGTTGCTGGCCTTCGGAGATTTTGCCAAGTTGGGTTGTCCATGCGGGTTTGACAGCAAAGCCCGGAGGATCTTTCATGCACTGGTCTATCGCATCGCGCCAGACACGGGTGACCTGCGCCACATAGGCCGGGCTTCTTTGCCGGCCCTCGATCTTGAGCCCGCGAACTTTGATACGCAGCAGTTCCGGCAGCAGCTCCAGTGTGTTCAGGCTGGTCGGTTCTTCCATTGCGTAGTAGGTCTCTCCTCCTACTTCGAAACGGCCTTTGCACAAGGTTGGGTAGCCTGCATTTTCATCATCGGCGTAGCGATCGATCAGCACACCGTTGAGGCGTGATTCCAGGCCTTTGGCAGTTTGTTGCCAACGCACTGCCTTGGGCGGCGAGCATACGCCGCAATTATTGGGAGATTCGCCGGTGACATAGGAAGAAAGGGAACATCGCCCTTCGACCATGACACACAGCCCGCCAAAACCGAATAACTCGAGCTCCACCGGTGTGCCGCTGGACAGTTCCTCGACTTGCGCAAATGACAATACACGCGGCAATACTGCGCGGCGGATGCCAAAATGCTCATGGTAAAAATTGATCGCTTCGTAACTGGTAGCGGAACCCTGCACCGAAAGATGGAGGTGCAACTGGGGGTGGGTCTTCATCGCATATTGCATCAGGCCCGGATCGGCCAGGATGATCGCATCCATGCCAAAATCAGCGGCTTGGTCGATCGCCTTCTTCCAACGCTCCCAGCCGAGAGCCTGGGGATAAGTGTTGAGCGCCAGAAACACCTTTGCGCCTTTCGCGTGCGCATATGCTACGCCTGTCCGCGCATTGGCCGCATCGAAATTCAGCCCGGTGAAATTGCGGGCATTGGTGTCGTCGCGAAAACCCAGATAGACGCAGTCCGCACCGTTGTCCACGGCGACTTTCAGCGCCGGCAGGCTGCCTGCCGGAGAGACCAGTTCCAGTTTGTATTCAGGCAGCATAAAGAATCTCTTCCCGGGCAAGTGACGGACTGGCATATTCGCCTTGGCGATGGCCGCGGTGCTTCAGTTCAGATTCGATTCCGTTCAGGATATTCCATTTTTGCGAACACCAGGAAGGAGCCAGCAGGATATCCCTGGACGCTGTTCCGGTGATGCGGTGGTAAACGATATGTTGCGGGGTACGCTCGACCAGATCGGCTGCGATCCTGGTGTAGTCCGCCACTTCCAGCGGTTGATATTCGCCGCGCCGCCACTCGGCAGCCAGCACGGTGTTTTTGACCACATGCAGCGGGTGAATTTTAAGACCGTCGGTGCCCAAGGCAAGCACGGTATCGAGCGAGGCGTGGTAATGGTATTCCGTTTCGCCGGGAAGGCCGATGATCAGATGAGTGCAAACCGGAATACCCCGTTTTCTCGCGGCTATCACCGTTTTCTCATATTCCCTGAGGCCATGGCCCCGGTTCACCCGCTTGAGGGTCACGTCGAAGGCTGATTGCAATCCCAGTTCCAGCCACACCACCAAGCCGCGTTGCTGATAGCTCACCAGCAGGTCCAGCACCGCATCGGGAACGCAGTCAGGGCGTGTGCCGATAGACAAGCCTGCCATATCCGGTTCGGACAATGCCTCTTCGTAGAGTGCCGCCAGCTCGGCCACTTCGGCGTAGGTATTGGTGTAGGCCTGGAAATAGGCAAGGAAGCGGCGCGCACGGGTACGTTTCCCTATCGCGTGTTTACCGCGTTTGATCTGTTCGGAAAGAGTAGGAGGAGTGCGCCCATTCGGACTGAAAGAAGCGTTGTTGCAGAAGGTGCATCCTCCCATCCCCTTGACGCCATCCCGGTTGGGACAGGTCAGGCCTGCATCGAGCGCGATCTTATGCACCCGCTCGCCATGCTTTCGCAACATATATTGCCCGAACGTCAGAATGTAATCAGAGAGCGCCATTGATCCCACGCAAGATTATTCGCAGAGGACTCAGGCTATAGCAGCCATGAGAATCTATTTTGATATATGTCAAGATGTACTCGAATACCAGTTTGATTGCGAAACCATATGCCTTGAAATCTCCCGGATATCCATCAGTCACACAACCAATGGTTGTTGCATGTAATAGCTGTTATTTATCGGGCACTTTGTAATCCGGATTCGAGTAACAAAAGCCTTTCTGATTGTTGGCGGTTTGGACGCATGTCTCGTAGTCGAAGTATTTGCATTCTGTACTCCAAGTCACGATGCAATAGGGCGCCACCTTGGATCCTGGAGAATTCTCCTGGTCGGCCACGCAATCACCCTGGTTCAAGTTGGCTCGTTTGCATTCATCGTAAGAACCGTAATTGCAATCATCCACACGAATCTTTCCTTCCGGTGTTGTTGCGCAAAATGAGGCGGCGAGCGTATATTGCGGAAGCCCGATGGCACAACACAGCAGCAGGCCGGTAAAAAATTTGTTGGTTTGCATCGTGACCTCCTTTGGCTTGCAATATGACTGAACCCGGTTTGGAACGAACAGGCCAGAATTATAGCGTTAATAGATGTATAAGTAGTACATGATAACCCAATATATATTTATAATGTTGATTGCCAAGCGAGGTTTGATTTGTTGTTGACTTCCAGATCATCGCGGAAGGTCAGTCTGATTAAAGGCGGATGAATATTATGAATATCTTTTTGAAATCAATTGCTGCCATGTTGATGGCTTTATCAATACCGGCGGCACAGGCCATGGATGGGAACGATCTATTGGCAGGCTATGATTCGTACAAGCGTGCGAAAGCTGGAGTTTCAGTGAACACGGATGCCTATGACGGTGGTTTGTTCGACGGCTATATCTCGGGCATATTTGATTCGGCAGTCGGTATTGCCCTCTGCGTGAAAGGAAATGTAAAAAGCGGCCAGATCCAGGAGCTGGTGGGGCAGTTCCTGGAAGCACACCCGGCATCCCGCCAACGCTCGGCAGTTTTGCTGGCTACGCAAGCGCTGATGCAGGCTTTTCCGTGCAAGTGACAGTACCGGACGGGGTAAACGAATTGATACGACCTTGTTCAACGTGAGATGACAGAGTTGAATTTGTTTCCATGCGTGGATCCTGCTAACACCGCACTTCAATCTGTTTAAGGAATAGATCTTGATAAATTTGGCATGCTGGACGCTGTTTATTACAATTCTGTTCACCTTCACTGCCGAGGCGGGGCAAACTGTCAACGGCTGTCAGATCAAACGCAGGGCGAGTTGTCCCGGTGCTAACCTTTCCGGAGCGAACCTGACCAAGTCGAATCTGGCGAGTGCCGATCTGGCGGGAGCCGATCTGTCAGGCGCCGACCTGAGCGGTGACAGGATCACGGAAGCCAACCTGATGAGAGCCAATTTGTCGAACGCCAATCTTTCTGGAGCCGATCTGTCAGAAACCTATATGAACAGTGCGAATCTGTCGCATGCAAATTTGGCCAAAGCCGATCTGACGCAAAGTACTTTGCCCAATGCCAACCTCAGTGGGGCCAACCTTGCCGGAGCGAAATTTACTATGGCCAATCTTAAAGGTGCGGACCTTACCGGCGCCGATGCGACTGGTGCGGTGTTCGCGATGACCAGCCTGGCCGATGCCAACTTGAGTCGTGTCGACCTGACCGGGGCTATACTGATCGGTGCCGATTTACGTAACACCATTCTGTCAGGCGCCAGGTTATGCAGAACCACCATGCCGGACAAAAGCATCAATAACAGCGGTTGCACCAGATAGCGGAAGCCAGGGCAAAAATCTCATGTATCTTAAACTTGTACTGGTGACCTGTGTGCTTGCCTTTTGCGCGGTGGTTTTCAGTGCTTATGCGCGACTTTCCGATGCAGGGCTGGGCTGCGCCAACTGGCCTGCCTGTTATCAGGAAAATGCGCTGAAGCAAAGACAAGCTCCCAAGGCTGAAGCCGCACGCGACCATACATCGATGCAGTGGAAGCTGCAGAATCTGGTGGGATTGCTGCTGGGAATCCTGGCCATCGCGGTCTGCGGGTATTCGTGGCAGAAGCGCGCAGAGTTGCGGCAATCACCGTTGCTGCCGACCTTGCTGGTGTTGCTGATGGCATTCCTTGCGGCATTCGGCATCTGGGCATTTTCCTTTCTGCCGAGAGCGGTCATCGTCCCGGTGCATCTTGCGGGCGGCATCACCATGCTGATACTGCTGACGTGGATCGCATTGCGTCTGATGAAGCCGACCGGTGATGTGGGCATAAGTGCGGCGCCGGGCTGGCGAGTATTTTCGGGTCTTGGTCTTTTGCTGGTGTTGATCGAGATCATGCTGGGCGGATGGGTAAGTTCGAATTTTGCAGCGCTTGCCTGCACCGGGTTTCCGCTGTGCCAAGGTTCGCTGCTGCCTGCCATGGATTTTTCATACAGCCTGGAAAATGCCGGACTGCCGCTTTCCGGGGAAAGATTGACCGCGATACACTGGATGCATCGGGCCGGCGCAATGCTTACCCTGGTTTATCTGGTCTGGTTTTCCATCAGGATCATGCCGGAGCAGAGTCTGCGCAACATCGGGAAGACCGTGCTGGGATTGGTCGTGTTTCAGTTTGCGCTAGGCGCTTTCAACGTGCTGCTTGGTTTCCCGTTGGCGGGTGCTGTCCTGCATAATGCGGTAGCGATGCTGTTACTGCTCACGCTGTTGTTGCTGAACTTCAGGGTGCGCGCAAGCAGGATTTGATCAGCGGAGTTGATCCATGTCCGACATTGCCGTTTAGAGATCAAACAAGGGAAGATATTTCTTGACAAACCACTGCTTTTACTCCAGCATAATATACGTGTATGATAAATACATGTTTATCTGGGTGCGATCTTGATCGGTCCGGTTTCGGGTGGTGTCAGAGAAGCATGGTCAAAGTAAAACTGCAGCAGTTTGTTACAGCTTATTTTGTATTGAGTATTATTTTTGCCATGTTGTGTAGGGTAGGTTAAATAATAATGGAGGAAACATGAAAGCAATGATTGTGAGTATGGTTGCAGCAACAGGTTTGATGTTTGCCGGTGTCGTTATGGCGGAAGATATGCCGGAGCTTGCCAAAAAGTCCGGCTGTAAAAATTGCCATTCAATCGAAAAAAAGGTGGTTGGTCCGGCATGGGAGGATGTCGCTAAAAAGTACAAGGGCCAAGCTGATGCAGTAGCCAAGCTGACCACCAAGATCATCAAGGGTGGCAGTGGAGCGTGGGGTCCTATACCTATGCCTCCTCAGCCAAAGCTCAGCGACGCTGAAGCTAAGGAATTGGCTACCTTTGTTATGAGCTTGGCGGAATAATCAAGGTAGTGATTTTATGGAAAAGCCGACGCGAGTCGGCTTTTTTGTTTCAAAGATATTCATTTCTGATTGCGTGTGTTTCAGGGATTTGACCATTGCCCGGATTGGGCAGGGGTTAACAAGTCCCCGAAAAAGAAAAGGCCTGCAGCGAAGCAGGCCTTTTCTATATGGATTCCAGACATGGAATCGAACCGGTGTCTTGTTGGTTAACGGACACTATGAATAGATTGAAATGTGACTGGGCCGTAAGATTCGGTATCCAGATATTCCTTGAACCGCCCCGACTGTTGACACATAATCGATCCATGCTGAAACGTGTAAGGGAATGGGTATGTTTCTATTTTTCAGAAGCACTGAGTTGAATCACCCGTCGAGATTATTTTTCTCTGTGCTCTGCCTTTCGTTAAGTTCGAATGCCGTCGCCGAAGAGAGCATTCAAGTTGGCGGAACCGGGACCGGTACGCTTTTGATGCAGCGCATCATTGAGTCCCATGCAAAACTGAAACCCAAAGTTCAAATCAAAGCCGTGATGCCTCCGATGGGCAGCAACGGCAGTTTGCGAGCGCTGGAGGCCGGCGCTATTCAGCTAGCCATCGTCACCTTCCCCAGTATCTACACCACAATGCCTGAGGATGCCGGGAAATACAAGATCACATTCTGGGCTAGAACGCCGTTTGTTTTCACAGGTCACGATATCTCGAATGATACAAAGCTGACTTTGGGGCAGGTCGCAGAAATCTATTCCGGACAGATCACGCAATGGCCGAACGGCACGCCAGTCAGGCTGATTACCAGAACCGAGCGGGAATCCGATACCAGAATACTGCGCGCGATTTCACCTGAAATAGATGCTGCTGTCTTGCTCGCACTCAAACGAACCGGTATGCCTTTTGCTGAAAATGATGTAGACAACCTGCAACTCCTGGAAATGAACCCCGGCTCCTTTGGCACGATCGCCTTGGGGCAGCTGATGCTCTCGGGTAGCATCCTCAAGCCGGCAAGACTGGACGGCGTGCTCCCGTCCCCGGAGAATTTGCAGAGCGGAAAATACCGTTACGCCAAGCCGCTTTATCTGGTCACCACCGGGGCAGCTTCACCTGCCACGCTTGAGTTCATCAAGTACCTGCAATCCACAGAAGTGGTGAAATTGATCAGGCGATACGGTTTCATCACGAAGCAAGACTGACCAACATGCTGCGCAGGCCGGAATCTCTGGTTCGCAATCTCGCCCGGGCTGCACTGCTGGGCGCGGCACTGATGCCGAGCCTGGTTTTCTTATTCTTTGAATATTCCGGGAAGCAGCAAATGGCTGCCGGCGATGCCAGGATGCAAGCACAACGTGCCGGATATGTGATCGCTGCCAATCCTGGGGTATGGCGATATGAGACAGAACGACTTGTCGATCAGATTCAGGAAGTTCGGCATGGCGGCACTCAAACGCGCATCAATGAATTGAACGGCAAGATAATTGTGCAAATTGGTGCAGCATGCCAACGCATCTGTGTCTCAGGAATGGCCCCGTTGAAAGATTACGGCAATATCGTCGGCGAACTCAGGGTCGAGGCCGATCTCCTGCCTACGCTAAGAGAAAGTTTATTGATCGCCGGCGTGGGACTCATGATAGGCTTATGGCTGATGCGTCTCCTCAACAAGCATGCCCTGATCCCACTCGAGCAGCTTCGAGCTGCACAGCACGAACTCGCGTTCTACGATACGCTGACCAAATTACCAAACCGCCGCCTTTTCTTTGATCGCCTGAGCCAGTTGATGGAAGCCAGCAAGCGTAGCGGTCGTTATTGCGCACTACTGTTCCTCGATCTGGATAACTTCAAATCACTGAACGACACTCATGGTCATGACGCAGGGGATTTGCTATTGATCGAGGTGGCAAACAGGATAAAGAGTTGTGTGCGCGGAATTGACACAGTCGCCCGCTATGGGGGTGATGAATTTGTGATCGTGCTTAGTGAACTCGGCTTGGATAAGCTGGGATCTGCTGCAGAAGCCCGCAATGTCGCTGAAAAAATCTGTTCCGTTCTATCCGAACCTTACTTGCTGACGATCAAGTCAGAAAGAAAAGCAGATACGACGATTGAACATCATTGCACTGCCAGTATCGGCGCAGTCATGTTTGTTGATCATGAAGACAGCACAGGCGACATCCTGAAGTGGGGTGATATATCTATGTATCAAGCAAAGGAAGCCGGCCGCAATCAGGTTCGTTTTTTCGAGGCTGATGCATGATCATCCGGCTTGGGTTACTCAGACAGGCCTTAGGGAAGCGCGCAGCATTTGTAACGGCTTGAAAAACGAAAGGGCTAGCATCTGGACGCTAACCCTTATGTGATCTGGCTCCCCGACCTGGACTCGAACCAGGGACCTGCGGATTAACAGTCCGTCGCTCTACCGACTGAGCTATCAGGGAATGAAGAGGTGCGCATGATAGAGATTTTGCCATGCTCGGTCAACCTCAAATTATCTTTCCCATTATAGGTTCTGGCGCGCTTCCAGACTCGGGTGGTCGGGCTTGCGATCGCGCAGCATGACAATGCAGGGAGATTCTGCCAATAGTTGCGTACACAGGCCGATTACAGGATATTTAAACGAGTTACAGGCCTGGTCAAGCGGAAGATGATGCGGGGGTTGACCAGATGCCGCACCGAGAATCAGAATTATCAGGTCAGTAAAGAACCTACCTATAGTCCAGCCTGGTCATGGACGCAAAAACAAGGAAGGCATTATCTTCCTGTCTGGGAGGGTTCATTCTTTGACATTACTAAACAGCGCTATCAGTTAGAATGCGTCATGGACAGTAAATCGATATTTACAAGGACCAAAAAGGGCGAGGATGAGATGCGCAGTATGACTGAGCATCTGTCTGGAGATATCAAGCGCTCATTGCTGATGGTGGATGGGAAAGCCACGTTCGGCGAAATCAGCAAACGTGCCGCTCCCAGCCTGCGCAGCAGCCTTGAACAGATGTTCAAGGAACTGGTGCAGGACGGCTTCATCCAGGAAAAGATCGATACCAGCAATGCTCCCAGGATGGGTGTCCCGCCAAAGATGGCCGTCCCGTCAAGGATGGTCGTTCCTCACAAGATGGCATCCCCGGTCAAAAAGCCTGTGGCGGATGAAGGTGATAACGAGCTGGACTTTTCGTCTGTAGCTCAAACGCATTCTCATGAAGCGTCACCAGCCGAGTCGGTCAAGGCCAATGATGAAGCCGAGGCTGAAGCGATAGCATATTCTGTAGCCCTGGCGAAGGCAGAAGATGCCGAAGCAAAAGCCCGTGCCGAAGCCGAAGCAAGAGCGCGAGCACGAGCACAGGCCGAGTCAAAGCCCGTATCCAAGGCCAGACAGGAAACCGATGCAGAATCACGCGCGGCCATAGAGATCGAGGCGCGTGCGCTGGAGGAAGCAAGAGCACGAGCCGAGGCTGAGGCTTTGGATCGAGCTAATGACAAAGCGAATGACAAGCAGGAAGCGTATTCGGAGGAGCGCGCATTAGAGGTGGCAAGATCACGCGTCGAAGCCGAAGCAAAAGCACGCGCCGCAGCCGAAGCAAAAGCAATGGCCGAAGCGAAAGCGCGTGCCGAAGCCGAAGCAAAAGTGATGGCCGAAGCAAAAGCCCGTGCCGAAGCCGAAGCAAAGGCGATGGCCGAAGCAATAGCACGTGCCGAAGCCGAAGCAAGGGCGATGGCCGAAGCAAAAGCGCGTGCCGAAGCCGAAGCAAAAGCGCGTGCCGAAGCCGAAGCAAAAGCACGTGCCGAAGCCGAAGCACGAGCCGCAGCCGAAGCAAGAATACGCGCCGAAGCAGAGGCGCAAGCAAGGGCAGTGGCCGAGGCGAATGCCAAGCAGGAAGCGAAAGTCAAGACAAATGCCGAACAGGAATCCGAAGTCGCCGGACTGAAGTCCAGAGGATTTCAGGTTTCACGCACTACCATCGCGACGGTGTTATTTTTTGATGTGGTTGGTTATACCAAGCTGCCGGTCAATAAACAGATCGAAGTAAAAAAACAATTCAACCGGTTGGTTTCCGTTTGTCTGAAAAAGCTCGGTAATGGCGAGCGCATCATTCTGGATACGGGGGATGGCGCGGCCATAGGCTTTATGCAGCATCCCGATGAAGCGCTGAAAGTGGCGATGCAGTTCCGCAATGCAGTGATCGCCAATCAACACAATGACTATCCCGAGTTAAAAACAAGGATAGGGATCCATCTCGGCCCCATCAGTGTCGTCAAGGACATCAATGGTCTGAGCAATATGGTCGGTGACGGTATCAATGATGCGCAACGCGTGATGAGCTTCGCTGAATCAGACCAGATATATATTTCCCGGCCCTATTACGATTTCATCTCGCGATTGAGCAGTGAGTATGCCAGTCTGTTCCAGTATCAGGGTTCCTTGCCGGACAAACACGGGCGCGAGCACCCTGTCTACAAGATGGAGGATGTTGCGACGACTGTATCTGGAGGGGAGTTGTCCAAGACCGGTTCGGCTGCTTCGGGGGTCAAATTGGAGCCATTCAGCTTCAACATTCCCGAATCAACATTACCCTCTGCGCCCACTTCCGCGCGTTCGGGTGTCGGCTTGCACAAGGACGATGCAGCGCTGATGAATGAGATAGGGAATTTCGCGCAGTTTGAGGGAGTAAAGAAACCGGCCGCCGCAAAGCCGGCGGCTCAAAGCCAGATTCCGCCAGCACAGCCTGTTACGGAGCAATTGCCTGATAAATTGCCGACCTGGGAGGTAGTCCAATCTGAAGACGAAGAAAGCAAACCTTCTGCGCATGAAGTGAAAAAAGTCGAGGAGGCTCAAGCCAAAGTGTGGGCCGAAGCCGAGCAACGCGCCAAAGAAGCAGCCACGGCGAAAGCCAAAGCTGTGTGGGACGCAGATCTCCCACCCGAGCCGCAAGCTGTCGCGAAAAAGGCCGCACCGGTGGCGAGAGTCAAGCGCAAGCCGTTGCCCTGGTTCAAGCTGGGCTTCGGACTGATCGTGTTGGCTCTGATCATACTGTTCGTCGCACCATTTGTGATGCCGACAAGGGAATATGTACCCGCGATACAAAAGTTGCTTGGCGGAAAGTTGCATCAGCCGGTGTATATCGGGCGTTTGCAGGGACGTTTGCTGCCCACGCCGCGCCTCGACTTGATCGATATGTCTATCGGAGACAAGAAGCAAATCAAGGCCGGCCTGGTCCGGCTGAATTTCGCGATACTCCCATTGCTCACCGAGATCAAATCGATAGAGAGTGTCGAACTGGAAAAGGTGCAGGTGAATGCCGCTGCGTTAGAGCAAGTGTCCGTATGGTTGCAGCAAACTGCCGCGGACGCCGAGTATCCGATCGCCAGCATCCTGCTGCATGAAGGCAAGCTGGAGATGGAAGGCTTCGAATTGTCCGGTATCGGCGGCGAGGTGAATTTCGATCAGGCCGGCAAATTCAGTGTGGCCAAGTTGCATGCCGAGGGAAGCAAATATGCTGTGGAGCTGGAGGCCGCCCCATTGTATAAAACCCGGGTGACCATTGCGCTACGGGGAAGCGCGTTGCCGTTGCTGCCGAGCTGGGTCTTCGACGACTTGACCGCGAAAGGCGAGCTGACCGGCAACGAACTGGTGATCAGCGAACTGGATAGCCGTATCCTGGGAGGAAGCCTGCTCGGCAATGCCCGCATCAACTGGCGTTCCGGCTGGCGCGCGCAGGGATCACTGGTGGCCAAAACCATCACCATGCAGAACATGCTCAAGGTGATGAGTGGTGATATGGGTGGTACGGCGCGTTTCCAGATGCAGGCTGCGAGCCTGGGCAAGCTCACCGATGCGGCGACTCTGGATGGCTCCTTCGTGATCAAGAATGGCGTGATCAACGGTATAGACATCGGCGAAACCGCGCGTCTGCACCGCACCGAGAACATGCCGGGTGGTAGGACCCACTTCGATGAATTGAGCGGTGATTTGTCCTACGCGAAGGATGCCTTTGCTTTCAGGCAACTGAAAATGATCGCCGGCGTGTTGATGGCCAAGGGCGCGCTGGACTATTCCGGTCAACAGGCGGCGGGAACGATAACTGCCAACCTGGCTATGCCTGAGGGTATGGCGCCGGTCGCCCTGGTGTTGGGTGGCACTCGCGATAACCCAACGCTGCGCGCCGTTCGCTAGGAGTTAACTAAGCGCTCTGGAGATTCGTTCCGGTTTTTGTAGGGTACGCTTGCGCACCATCAGCATTGGTGCGCAAGCACACCCGTCATTTCATTGCTCGCCGTTCGATAGGAGTTAATTTAGCGCCTTGGAGATTCGTTCCAATGCCTTTTGCAGATTTTCCATAGACGTAGCGAACGACAAACGGATGTAACCCTCGCTGCCGAATGCCGAACCGGGCACCACGGCAACGCCCGCTTCAACCAGCAGGTATTCGGATAACGCGATGTCGGTGGCTTCCTTGATGATGCCTTTCCGATGCAATGTCGCAATGGCATTCCGCGCATCGGGGAAGGCATAGAACGCGCCTCCCGCCATGATGCACTTCAGACCCGGGATCTTGTTCAGTCCGTTCACCACAAACACATGCCGTTCGCGGAACGCCTTCAGCATCGGCGCGATGCAGCCCTGATCGCCGTTAAGCGCAGCCTCAGCCGCCACCTGCGAGATCGAAGTCGGGTTCGAGGTGCTCTGCGATTGCACGTTCTCCATCGCGGTGATGATGTTCTCCGGCCCTCCGGCATAGCCGATGCGCCATCCGGTCATCGCATAGGCTTTCGACACTCCGTTCAGCACCATGGTGCGCGGATACAGGTCGGGGCAGGCGTTCAGGATGTTGACGAACTTTTCATCGGTCAGTGCGATGTGCTCGTACATATCGTCGGTGGAGATCAAAATGTTGGGGTGCTTGCGCAACACTACACCCAATGCTTTCAGATCGCTAAGCGTGTACACCGCACCGGACGGGTTGCTCGGGCTGTTGATCACCACCATTCTTGTCTTGGTCGTGATCGCGGCTTCGAGTTGCGCGGGTGTCATCTTGAAACCCTGTTCGATGCCTGCCTGCACGATCACCGGCTTGCCTTCCGCGATCAGCACGATGTCGGGATACGATACCCAGTAAGGCGCGGGAATGATCACCTCATCGCCGGGGTTGATCACCGCCAGCGCGAGATTGAAAAAACTCTGCTTGCCGCCGCAGGAGACCAGTATCTGCTTCGCGGTGTAATCCAGCCCGTTGTCGCGCTTGAACTTGGCGATGACGGC
>JBDTPM010000036.1:0-8049 GCA_039932695.1 Gallionella sp.
CGTTGTTGCCATACAGGCTCATATATCCCTTGCCGTGATCGATGATAAGAAGATTGCCGAAGCCGCGCAGCCAGTCGGCAAACACCACCTGCCCGGCAGCGATGGCTTTGACAGCCTGTCCGCTGGAAGTTCTGACGAACAAGCCTTTCCACTGAACAGTGCTATCGGGCCGCGGGGTTCCAAAGTGGTTGGTGATCTCACCCCTGACCGGCAGAGCCAGCTTGCCTTTGAGCTTATCGAACGGACTGCCATCAAAACGATTATCCGGCAGCCTGTCATTGTGGAGTATCGAGTTGGAGGCCGGCTGGGCGAGCATTTCAGTGATTTTTTCGACCAGTTGCGCGAGTCTGTTCTCGTCGCGCTGCAAGCGGCTCATTTCGCGGCGCTGATGGCGTAGCTGTTTCGATACTTTGATCAGCATCTTTTGCCGTGCGCGCTGCTGCTTTCCCAAAGAATCTTTTTGTGCGGCCTGTTCGGAGCGCAATTCGGCCAATTCCAGGCGTTGTGCATGTGCCGCTGTGCTGACCGTATCCAGTGCGGTGAAGTCGGCGCGCAAGCTGGCGAGCCAGCTTGCGCGGCTTCGGGCGATGTATTGATAATACTGCAGTTCGCGCGCGACACGGTTTGGATCCTGGTCGTTCAACACCAGTTTGAGGTATTCCTGCTTGCCGCCGAGGTACTGCTGATGGAGCAGATTCCCGAGTAGAACATGCTGTCCCGTCATCGTTCCATTCAACTTTTGCTGTTGTGATTGAAGCTTGCCAAGTTTGATATCAGCCACCCGAAGTTTTGCATTGAGTTCAATAAGCTTGCGATTGATGTTGCTGATCGCCTGTTCCGATTCACGCAACGCGTCGGCAGCTTCCGATTTGGTCTCGCTGGTCTTGTCCATTTCGCGCTGCATTGTCGTGATGCGCTTGCGCAGGTTTTCCAGTTCGTCCTGCCGGCCGGCATGGGCCGAGTTGCAAGTCGCGCATAAAAGCAATGACAGCAGGCAAGCGGTCCATACGGTTTGAGCGTGATGTTCGGCTAAGGTGGTCACCCTACGACCGCATCTTGATCAAACTGTGACCAGTCATTTCTGCCGGTTGAGGCAAGCCCATCATGGTCAGCAGACTGGGTGCGAGATCACGCAGCGCGCCGCCATCGGAGAGACTGGCTTTGCGGCCGATGTACAGGAACGGTACCGGGTTCATGGTATGTGCCGTGTGCGCTTGATGAGTGGTGTGATCGATCATTTGTTCGGCATTGCCGTGATCGGCGGTGATGATGACTTCGCCGCCGATGGACAACATCGCCTTGACCACGCGACCGATGCAAACATCCAGCGCCTCGATGGCTTTGGTGGCCGCCGCCAGGTTGCCGCTGTGGCCGACCATGTCGCCGTTGGCATAGTTGCAGATGATCGCGTGATATTGGCGGCTCAGGATCGCGGCCTCAAGTTTATCGGTCACTTCGAATGCGCTCATCTCGGGTTTCAGGTCATAGGTAGCGACCTTGGGCGAGGGAACCATGATGCGCTCTTCGCCGGGGTAGGGTTGTTCCCTGCCGCCGTTGAAGAAATAAGTGACGTGGGCGTACTTCTCCGTTTCGGCGATGCGCAACTGCTTCAGGCCAAGACTGGAAATGTATTCTCCGAAGCCGTTGTGTATCTGTTCTTGTGTATAAGCGCAGGGCAAATCGAACTCATCGCCATAACGGCTGAGCGTGACAAAGCAAGATAATTTCGGAACGTGCGCGCGCTTGAATCCGCTGAAAGATCCATCGGTAAGCGCGCGAGTGATTTCGCGCGCACGATCTGCGCGGAAGTTCATGAATACCACCGCATCGCCATCCTGCATCGTAACGGCAATAGCACCAGTTGGGATGATTGCGGTGGGTTTGACGAACTCGTCCGACTCGCCGCGAGAATAGGCCTGCTCCAGTCCCGCGAGAGCGTTCGCTGCAGTAAATTCGGCGCTGCCCTGAGTGAGCAATTCGTAAGCCGGTTGCACACGTTCCCAGCGATTGTCCCTGTCCATCGCATAAAAGCGCCCGGTGATGCTGGCGATCCGTCCGACTCCCAATGTGGAACATTTCTGTTGCAACAGTTGCAACGATTGCGCCGCACTTTTGGGTGGGGTGTCGCGCCCGTCCAGGAATGCGTGCAGGTAGACTTTCTTCAGGCCGTTGCGCGCGGCCATTTCCAGCATCGCAATAAGATGATTTTCGTGACTGTGCACGCCACCCGGTGAAAGCAGCCCCATGATGTGCAGCGCGCTGTCGTGTTGCTTTGCTGCCGCAACCGCTTTGGTCAAGGCCGGATTAGTGAAAAAGCTGCCATCCTCGATCGCCACATCGACGCGGCTCAGATCCTGGTAAACCACACGTCCGGCACCGATGTTGAGATGGCCGACTTCGGAATTGCCCATTTGCAGCGAGGGCAGGCCGACGAATTTCTCGGAAGCGTTGATCAGGGTATGGGGATAATCATGCCAAAGCCTGTCCCAATTGGGCTTGCGGGCGGCCAGAATAGCGTTGTAATCGGTATCTTCACGGTAGCCGAAACCGTCCAGGATGAGCAGTAATACAGGGGTGACGTTCATTGATGTAGAATATAAGAGGATGGTAATTTTGCGAGATGGCATTTTAGCCGAATTGTCCTGCCTGCAACCACTGACTTGCCCAGCGTCCTTTGCTGGATTAGTCAGATGGCTGGTAGTTTTATCAGTGCATGGATAGTCGGGTTACGGGTGATACAGATATGGCAAACAAGCTGATAGACAGAGATGAAGACATACAACAGGCCGCACAGGCCATCAAGGCGATCGCACATCCGCTGCGACTGAAGATTTTGTGTGTGCTGGGAGATCAGGAGATCAGCGTGCAGGACATCGTGGACCAAGTCGGTACTTCCCAGAGCAACATCTCACAGCATCTTGCGATCTTGCGCGACAAGGGCGTATTGGCGACGCGCAAGGACGCGAACCGGGTGTACTACCGCATCGGCGATCTGCGTACCCTGAAGCTGGTCGGGATGATGAGGGATGTATTTTGCGTTGTATAAGGCTTGCAATTTATCTAGAATATAAGTATATTCTTATATTGTGAATATTGGATGGGGTGATCGCTGTGAAAAAGTCATGGTTATTTGTTCTGCTGGTGGGATCGACGGTCGCGCATGCGGCCGAGCAGCTTCCGGTCGCGTCTGTACAGTATCGCGAGGTGGAGCAGACCTATAGTGTCGAAGGGCTGGTAGAGGCGACGCGCCAGTCCACCGTTTCTGCACAGATCAGCGGACGCGTCAAGGAGATCAATTTTGACGTCGGTAGCCGAGTCAATAAAGGACAGGTGATCCTGCGCATCGATGAACGCGAAACCGCGCAAGCGTTGGCGAGCAGTAACGCTCAAGTGCTGCAGGCGCAAGCCACTTTGCAGAACGCCAAAGCGAATTACGAGCGATCGAGACAATTATTCGAGCAAAAATTCATCAGTCAATCCGCACTGGACAAGGCACAGGCCGATTATCAAGTGGCGAGGGCGCAGGCGGCCGCCAGTGAGGCCGGGGCTGGACAAGCCAGTCTCGCGCATGGCTATAGTGCGGTTGTCGCACCTTATAGCGGAGTGGTCGCGGCGCGCCTGGTGGAAGTGGGTGAAATGGTTTCACCGGGGAAACCCATGATGATCGGCTTTGACCCGGCCGAGATGCGCGTGGTGGTGAGTGTGCCCCAGTACAAGTTGTCGGAGATCGGCTCACTCCCCAAGGTGATGGTGGAAGTGCCGTCCCTGAATCGCTGGGTCAAGGCGGCATCGACTATCGTGCAGCCGCTGGCTGACGCGCGTACCCACAGCACTCAGGTGCGGGTGTATCTGCCGACCAATGAAGCAGGTGTCTATCCCGGCATGTTCGTGCGCGCGCATTTCGTGGTGGGCAAAGCCAACAAGCTGGTGATACCCGGCAGCTCGGTGCTGCATCGCAGCGAAGTAGTTGCGGTATACGTCGTCGATGAAAAAAGCAAAGTCAAACTGCGTCAGGTGAGATTGGGAGAACTGACCGCCGATGGTTCTGTGGAAGTGCTGGCAGGATTGAATCCCGGGGAAAAAGTGGCGCTGGATCCGGTCAAGGCCGGGATGCTATCGGTGAGCGGCAAGACAGATAACAAATAACAATCCTTGCGCAGGCAATCGAGCTGGATAGACAGACTTTACGGGATTTGAAAAGACATGGGTATTTCAGGACATATCGCTAAGTACTTTTTGCATTCGCAGATGACGCCACTGCTGGCATTGGTTGCGGCATTGCTGGGCACGTTTGCGGTGCTGGTGACGCCGCGCGAGGAAGAACCGCAGATCAACGTGACCATGGCGAACGTGCTGATCGCCTATCCGGGCGCATCCGCCAGGGATGTAGCGCAGACCGTGGCGACACCCGCGGAACAGGTGCTGTCACAGATAGCCGGAGTGGATCATGTCTACTCGGTATCGCAACCTGGCATGGCGATCATCACTGTGCAATTCAAGGTCGGTGAAGAACACGTGCAATCGTTGGTCAAGTTGTACGATGTGGTTCATTCGCATGCCGACTGGTTGCCGCCCACATTGGCAGTGGCCCAGCCCATCATCAAGGCCAAAGGGATAGATGATGTCCCGGTGGTGGCGCTGACGTTATGGCGCGAGCAGGAGCTGGGCGGCAGTCTGGAATTGACTCACGTGGCTCACGCGATCGAAACGGAATTGAAACGCGTCCCCGGCACGCGGGAAGTTGCAACGCTGGGGGCGACGCAAAACATGGTGCGGGTATTGCTGGATCCCGAAAGCATGAATGCATTCCAGCTTTCCATGCAGGACGTGCGCGCGGCATTGCAATCCGCCAACGTGTCGCAGAATGCGGGAAGCCTGGTGCAGGATAACCGTGAAGTGCTGGTGCAGACCGGCAGCTTTTTGAGCAATGTCAGTGAAGTGCGGCAGTTGGTGGTTGGCGTGTCGAATGGCAAGCCGGTGTTCCTGCGTGATATCGCTGAAGTGCGGGATGGCGCGGATCAGCCGGATAAGTATGTGTGGATGGGAACCGGCCCGGCGGCACAAGACAAACAGATCAAGGCAAAAGGCGAATTCACCGCGGTGACGCTGGCGATCACCAAGAAACCGGGTGCGAATGCGGTGGATGTCGCCAGACAATTGATGACTCGGGTGGATGAGCTCAAGGGAAGCGTGATTCCCGACGATGTGCAGGTGAGCATCACGCGCAATTATGGCGAGACTGCCAATGACAAAGCAAAAAAGCTGATACAGAAACTGTTGTTCGCCACCACCGCCGTGGTCGCGCTGGTGTGGTTCGCGATGGGGAGGCGGGAAGCCCTGGTGGTGGGCATCGCGGTGTTGCTGACGCTGTCGGCGACCTTGTTCGCCTCGTGGGCGTATGGATTCACGCTGAATCGTGTTTCGCTGTTCGCGTTGATCTTTTCGATCGGAATATTGGTGGATGACGCGATCGTGGTGGTGGAGAACATCCACCGCCGCCGCGCCCTTGCGACGCATCAGCCGCTGTCGGAAATCATACCCGAAGCGGTAGATGAAGTAGGCAGCCCGACCATACTCGCCACCTTTACCGTGATTGCGGCACTGTTGCCGATGGCCTTCGTCAGCGGCCTGATGGGCCCCTACATGAGCCCGATACCGATCAATGCCAGCATGGGCATGCTGATCTCGCTGGCGGTGGCTTTCGTCATCACACCCTGGCTGGTGCTGCGCTTTGCCGGCGCTGATCATCAGGAGCTGCAAGATGAACGCGACAGCAGGGTTCATCGCTTCTTTAGTGATCGCCTCGGTCCGTTCCTGAACGGGGAACATGGCAGACCGGCGCGGCGCAAGTTATGGCTGGCGATCCTCGGCGGTTTGTTGCTCGCCGTTTCGCTGACAGTGGTGAAATTGGTGATTCTGAAAATGCTGCCGTTCGACAACAAATCGGAATTCCAGGTCGTGGTGGACATGCCGACCGGAACGGCCCTGGAACAAACCAGCGCGGTGCTGCACGAACTCAGCGCCTATCTGGCGACCGTGCCGGAAGTCACCGACTATCAAGCCTATGCAGGCACGGCCTCGCCGATCAACTTCAATGGACTGGTGCGCCAGTATTATTTGCGCAGCGCTGCCGAACAGGGCGACATCCAGGTCAACCTCCGCGACAAGCATCACCGCAGTCGCAGCAGCCATGAGATTGCCACCTCGGTGCTGGTTCCGCTACAGAAGCTTGCCGCGACATGGGGAGCAAAGGTAAAGGTCGTCGAGGTGCCTCCCGGGCCACCGGTGATGTCGCCTATTGTTGCGGAAATCTACGGGCCGGATTATCAAGGTGCGCGCAAAGTGGCCGGCAAGGTGCGCGAGCAATTCGGCAAGACACCCGACATCGTTGCGATCGACGATACCGTGACAGAAGTAGCGCCCAAGATGCTGTTACAGGTGTTGCAGAGCAAGGCCGCATTGCTGGGTGTCGCCCCGCGCGATATCGTGGATGTGATCGGCATGGCTCTGTCCGGTCAGGATGTGGCCACATTGCACGATGAGAACGCGAAATATGCTCCGCCGCTACGCATCGGATTGTCTCCCGATCGGCGCGGTACCCTGGATGAAGTGCTGAAGCTCAAGGTGCGCGCACGGGATGATGTGTTGGTGCCGCTTTCCGAGGTGGTGCAAGTGGTTACCATGCAACGCGATTACCCGATCTATCACAAGGATCTGCTGCCGGTGGTGTATGTGTTCGGCGACATGACAGGCAAGCTGGATAGTCCGTTGTATGGGATGTTCGGCATCAACAGCAAGGTCAGCGGGACAGAACTGGAACAGGGTGGAAAACTGGAGAGCTATTTCTTCAGGCAGCCCAGCGATCCCTATGCCGGTTATGCGCTGAAATGGGACGGTGAATGGCAAGTGACATTCGAGACCTTCCGCGATATGGGCATCGCCTACGCAGTCGGACTGATGCTGATCTATCTGCTGGTGGTGGCGCAGTTCAAGTCCTACCTGGTACCGCTGATCATCATGTCGCCGATCCCGCTTACCATCATCGGTGTAATGCCGGGACATGCGATGCTGGGCAGTCAGTTCACGGCGACCTCGATGATAGGAATGATCGCGCTGGCGGGGATCATCGTGCGCAATTCCATCTTGCTGGTGGACTTTGTGAATCTGCAATTGCGCGATGGCATCGATTTGCAACATGCCGTCATCAATGCAGCGAGCGCCCGTGCCAAGCCGATCATTTTGACCGGTTTGGCGGCCATGCTCGGCGCGCTGTTCATCCTGGATGACCCGATCTTCAACGGATTGGCGATCTCCTTGATTTTCGGCATCCTCGTCTCCACTGTGCTCACGCTGGTGGTGATCCCGGTGCTGTATTACGCCGCCTTATACAAAAGGGAATCGCTATAAACCTACTGCGCCTTCCAATAGCTGTGTCGCGCGGTGCTCGCCCCCTCGTCTATCTATCTGATATGCCTCGGTCGCTGTGCTCCGTGCTCCTTGCTCTTGGAATGCTCGCTACGGTTTCTAGTGATTCCACAACAATTCCAGTAAAATCCATTAACTTTAATTGAAGGAGTTTCACTATGAACGCAGAACGCATCGTCCGTATCGTCGCAGGCAGTTTCATTCTGATCACATTGTCGCTGGGTGTGGAAGCCAGCCCGTTGTTTGTCAGCAAGCACTTTCTATGGTTCACCGTGTTTGTGGGTTTGAATCTGTTCCAGAGCGGCTTTACCAAAATTTGCCCGTTAAATAGCATACTTGCGAAATTCGGCATCAAGAGCGCTGCGTGCTGAAAAACACGCTGCGGTCGGCAAGCCTGACCCACATCAGCCTGGCCATGGTCGGACTGATGTGGGTTTTGCCATTCCTGAGCTATCGTCACGCCTATCCGCTGACGACGTTTTATCAGGAATGGTGGAGCGCGCTGCTCGGTGTGCTGGCTCTCACCCTGTTGGCCACGCGCGACTACTGGAAGCAACCCGAGATCCCGCGCATCGCACAATTGCCCGCCGCGCTGATAGTCGTGGTTTTGCTGCAATGGGGTTT
>JBDTPM010000037.1:0-2042 GCA_039932695.1 Gallionella sp.
GGCCGGACAGGAATTTGTCGGTCACATCCTTGCCCAGTCCGGCCTTGCGGAACGCAGTGCCGGGGATGGTCAGGGTCTCGGGCACGCCATGCGCGGTCTCGCCATCCGCCTCGAACCGGCTGATGCGAAAGCTGGCTGACGCGACATCATGGATCTTGCCGAGGTTGTGATCCAGCCGCTCGACGTTCATCCACAGTCCATCCGGCGTGACCATGCGCCATGACACCAGGTTGTCGAGCGCGGTGCCCCACAGCACGGCCTTTTTGCCGCCGGCGTTCATCGCCACGTTGCCGCCTATGCATGAGGCGTCTGCCGAGGTCGGATCGACCGCAAACACCAGATCGCCGGCTTCTGCCGCTTCCATCACCCGGCGTGTCACCACGCCCGCACCGCAATGGATGGTGGCATACGGCTTGCTCAAACCGGGCAGGACCAGATGTTCCACCGCCGAAAGTGTCTCGAGCTTTTCGGTATTGATCACCGCCGAGGACTTATCCAGCGGCACTGCGCCGCCGGTATAGCCGGTGCCGCCGCCGCGCGGGATGATGGTCAGGCCGAGATCTATGCAGGCGCGAACCATTGCGGCGATCTCTTCCTCGGTATCGGGATGCAGCACCACGAACGGATATTCCACACGCCAGTCGGTGGCATCGGTCACATGCGAGACGCGCGCCAGGCCGTCGAACTGGATGTTGTCGCGGCGCGTGATGCGGCCAAGTACGCGCAACACGCGTTTGCGCAATTGCAGTGTCTGCTCGAACTCGGCAGCGAATCGATCGACGGCTGTTCGGGCAAGTCCGAGCAGCCGCCCTACGGCTTCATTCGCCTGGCGGCGCTCGTCGATCGCGTTCAAGCGATGGTGCAACGCACCGATCAATGCGGCGCGCCGTTTGCGATTTCCCAGCAAGTCGTCCTGCAGATAGGGATTGCGCGACACCACCCAGATATCGCCCAGCACCTCGTACAGCATCTGCGCGGAACGCCCGGTGCGGCGCTCCTCGCGCAGCATGTTGATGATGTCCCATGCCTCGCTGCCGAGGATGCGCAGCACGATCTCGCGGTCGGAAAATGAAGTGTAGTTGTAGGGGATTTCGCGTAAACGTGCGGTCATGGTGTGCTCTGGTTTGACAAGGCGGGCATTTTACCCGAATGCAGTGCGACGCTCGACCCTGAATGTATTGCGGATAAAATGCGGCCTTATGACCAATCCAACCGATCATTCCCGGGTGAAGGTGTTTTTCGCATTGTGGCCGACCGCAGCGGAGCGTAATCGGCTGGCCGCCTGGCAGACGCCGCTGAAGCTCCTGTGCGATGGCCGCGCGATGCACGGCGAGACCTTGCATGCCACCATGGTGTTCATCGGCGATATCGACCCGGGCAGGCTGGAAGCGTTGCAGTTGGCGGCGCGTGAGGTGGACGGGGAGAGCTTCGAAGTGTGTTTCGATGTCGCGCGCTACTGGGGGCATAATCACATCGTGTATGCCGCTCCCGTTCACTTTCCGCAGCAATTGGCGCGGCTGGTCGGCGCGCTGCAGCAAGGATTGGCCAGGCACCGCTTCAAGTTCGATATCCGGGATTACAAGCCACATGTCACGCTATTGCGCAACGCGCACTGGACCGATGCTCCTTTGCCCGCGATGCAGCCGGTGCGTTGGCAGATGCACGACTTCGCGCTGGTGCAATCCCGGCAACAGGGCGGGCTGTCCTCATACCGGGTGCTGGCGCGATTTCCGCTGGTGAGCCGAAGCGGGTGATCCGCAGAAAGTCAAAATCTGCTGGAGCAGGCTGGTCCTGTTCCATTAATTCAGAGTATTCCGTGGTTTTCGCATGCCGATTTATGGATAATGCCGCCCATCGAACATTCGCATCATAACCAGCGACTTGGCAATCGTCGTTATGATGGCCTAGTCGAATGGCTGTAACCAATGACTTGCCCAGCGTCTTTTGCTGGGTTAGTCAGATGGCTAGTAGTTACTTCAGTGGTTTTATCAGGAGCAAGTACATGCTGATTATCTTTACCATGGAGCACGGACGATTGGTCA
>JBDTPM010000038.1:0-1897 GCA_039932695.1 Gallionella sp.
GTTAGTCAGATGGCTAGTAGTTCCATCAGAGGGTTGGGTTGAGGGTGGGTTGAGGGTAGGTTAAGGGTGAGGATGATAAAATGAATCATGAAAGATAAACCATGAACCAAATCCTCGACGCATTGGCAAAAGCCTTTCGCGATCTGTTCCAGTTCAGGATATTGTGGATCGTGATCTGGCCGGTGCTCGCCGCTATGCTGCTGTGGCTGGTTCTGGGTGTGACCTTCTGGGACACTTTCTCGGGATGGATCGAAACCGGCCTTGGCTACATCGGCATACAGCACTGGCTCGATGGCCTGGAGCCGCGCTGGGTCGCCAACGCGATACAGGCCGTCGTGCACATCATCCTGTTCGTGCCGCTGGTGTTTGTCACCGCGCTGTTGATCACCGCATTCTTTGTGATGCCCGCGCTGATCCGTCTGGTGGCCGAGCGTGACTATCCGCAACTCAAGCGTGAAAACGGCAGCAGTGTCATTGGCAACCTGGGCAACGCCGCAGTAGCGGTCGGCATCTTCATCGCCATCTGGGCGCTCAGCCTGCCTTTGTGGATGATCGGCGTGGGCGTGCTGGTTCCATTCGTTGCCGCCACCTATCTGAACCAGCGGCTGTTTCGCTACGATGCGCTGGCCGAACACGCGAGCAGCGTGGAAATGAAAGTCATGTTCACCGAGTACCAGTCGTCATGGTGGGGCCTGGGCCTGCTCACCGGCTTGCTGCAATTCGTCCCGCTGCTGAATCTGTTCGCCCCTGTGCTCACCGCATTGGCCTTCATCCACTTCGGTCTTGCGCGCCTGGCTCATCTGCGTCAGGTGTCGAAGGCCACAAATTTTGAACCTAAAAAATAGCCGGGCTGGCAGCTCATCCCTATCTGATTTTTATGTATCAACAATGTTGACACGTACACCGTGTTTGACTAAACTGTCAATCAGAAGATCACGGGAGCACACATCATGGAAGTCATCGTAAAGAAATGGGGAAACAGCGCGGCAGTGCGTATACCCGCGTCTGTCATGTCGGCAGCGCATGTCGATCTGGACCAGCCCGTCAATGTTCGCGAGGAACAGGGCCGCATCATCATCGAGCCGGTGCGCCGCAAGTCGTTCAAGCTGGACAAACTGCTGGGTGGCATCACTACCAAAAACCGGCACAAACCGATTGACACCGGTGAGCCTGTCGGCAAGGAAGTCTGGTAATGGCGCGACGCTATGTGCCGGATGCGGGCGATATTGTTTGGCTGGAATTCTCCCCGCAAGCCGGACACGAACAAGCAGGTCATCGTCCTGCGCTGGTAATCAGCCCGGCCGCATACAACAGCAAAACCGGCACCATGGTGTGCTGCCCGATGACCACCCAGATCAAAGGCTACCCCTTTGAAGTCATCATCCATGTGCAAGGTGTCAGCGGCGCAGTTCTGGCTGACCAAGTCAAAAATCTCGATTGGCGCGCCCGAAAAGCAACGCCCAAAGGCAAGGCAACAAGCGAAGAGCTGGATGAAGTACGCGCCAAGATCGCCGCATTGCTTGGGTTGTAGCCGAGATAAACCCAGAAATGAATTGGCCAACTTGAGGTCGCAAATTGCGACTTCAAAGTTGAAGCAATAGATCCCGCTGCTTGCGGCTAAATTCCTTTGTGTGGCGGCACAAAGAAGACACAGGCTGCGGACATCAAGATCGCCAGAGAATACTAGGGAAACGCTGATTAAATCCAAAACTGTGGTTCGATATATTTCCCGTTCGCCCCGAGCCTGTCCTGAGCTCAGTCGAAGGGTGCCGCGCGCAGCGCGGTGTATCGAGGGGTACGAACGGGAAACACTCACCACGGATTTAATCAGCGTTTCCCTAAATAGATTGGAAACGGAGACAAGCATGAGCAAAAAATTGACAGGCGCGGTATCACA
>JBDTPM010000039.1:0-4209 GCA_039932695.1 Gallionella sp.
GACCTTGATGTAGGCCAGCCCCTTCGCACCATAGATACCAACGAACCTGGTGTACTCGTCGATCTCGCCGCGCGAGAACGTCGCACCGTTGGGCACACGCAATGCAGCGACGCGACCTTTCTCGGAATTCGCCACACCGGAGAACACCTTGAACGCGACATCCTTCACCGCATCGGTCACTTCGGTCAACTCCAGCGTCACGCGCAAGTCCGGCTTGTCCGAACCGAAACGAGCCATCGCCTCGGCGTGAGTCATGCGCGGGAACGGATTAGGCAAGTCGACATCCATCGTTTCCTTGAACACACTGCGGAGCATCTCTTCCATCAGCGCGGTGATCTGCTTCTCGTTCAGGAACGAAGTCTCGATGTCGACCTGGGTGAATTCCGGCTGGCGGTCGGCACGCAGGTCTTCATCGCGGAAGCACTTGGTGATCTGGTAATAGCGATCGAATCCCGCCACCATCAGCAACTGTTTGAACAGCTGCGGCGATTGCGGCAACGCAAAGAACTCGCCGGGATGCACACGCGACGGAACCAGATAGTCGCGCGCACCTTCCGGTGTGGATTTGGTCAGCATCGGCGTTTCGATGTCGATGAAACCGCGGCTGTCGAGGAAGCGGCGGAACGCCATCGCCACCTTGTAGCGCAGCATCATGTTCTTCTGCATCTGCGGACGGCGCAGGTCGATCACGCGATGGGTCAGGCGCACGTTCTCCGACAGGTTCTCATCGTCGAGCTGGAACGGTGGCGTGACCGCAGCGTTCAGCACTTCGATCTCGTGGCACAACACTTCGATCTCGCCGCTGCCGATGCTGGTGTTGGTGGTGCCCGCCGGACGGCGTCGTACCTTGCCGGTGATGCGCAACACGAACTCGCTGCGCACCGATTCGGCGATCTTGAACATCCCGGCGCGATCCGGGTCGCAGACGATCTGCGCCAGACCTTCGCGGTCACGCAGGTCGATGAAGATCACCCCGCCGTGGTCACGGCGGCGATGCGCCCAACCGCACAGGCTGACGGTCTGGTCGAGTTGATCGATGTTGAGGAGTCCACAGTAATGAGTTCGCATGATTCAGTTTCTAGGAAAAGACAGGGTTAGTTTTGACTGGGAGTATGCACAACCGGCACGTCGGTCGATGCCGCCACTCCCATGGAAACGATGGTTCTAAGCGCCAGATCCACCGTCATATCCAGCTCGATGGTGTCGGCTTTGCGTATGAAAAAATAAAATCCATTCACCGGGCTCGGCGTGGTCGGGATGAACACCGCGACATATTCTTCATCGAACAGACTGACCACTTCGCCGGGTACGCTGGTCTGGAACGCCAGCGACCACGCCTGCGGATGCGGATAGCGGACCAGTAGCACCTTGCGGAACGAATTGCCGCTGCCGGACAGCAGCGTGTCGCTGACCTGCTTGACACCCTTGTAGATGCTGTTCACGAAAGGGATATGCAACAACAGGCTTTCCCAATAGCGCAACAACTGCTGTCCGAGCACATTGCGCACCAGCATGCCGGTCAGGCCGACGATGAGCAGCGTCAGGATGATGCCCCATCCGGGGATATGGATACCCAGCAATACATCGGGATGCCATGCTTCCGGCAACAGCAGCAATGTCTGATCCATCGTGCCTATGGTCAGATCCAGCACCCACAGGGTGATGCCGAGCGGGACCCAGACCAGCAGACCGGTAATGAAATATTTTTTCATGCGTTAATCAAGCAGTGCCACTCGTTACGGTGGAAGAAACGGTGCCGGCGGCAGGCACAGCAACCGAGTCAGGCTTGGCATCCGGCTTCCCTGCACTTGGCTTCCCCGATTCCGGCCTCCCTGTAACTGACTTCTGGGGGCCGCCTTTGAAATCGGTAACGTAATAGCCGCTTCCCTTCAACTGAAAGCCGGCGGCAGTCAACTGCTTGGATAAAGTCTCTTTGCCGCACACCGGGCAAATGGTGAGCGGCACATCGCTCATTTTCTGCATTACGTCCTTTTGCAAGCCGCAACTGGAACAACCATAAGCGTAAATAGGCATGCATCCTCCTATAGAGTAAATTCGAAAGGCGCGCATTATACCCGAGCGAGGCCCGGCAACCCACCCTCCATCGTGATTAATCGTCCGGGCCGGGAATGATGTCATGCCGTGCAAATAAATGCAGGGCCCGCCCCGGTCATCATCGCAGTTGCAATCCGCGAACCTGTGTGACCAGCGCCTTCCCGCCAGAAGACTCGAAGCAACGCTTGAATCGCAGTCTGTATCGTGTGAAAATGGGGGACATTCAAATCCTATATGGTCGCAGACAATGTCATCATCAAATCTTAGCCATCTGATCTTGTTTTTATCTGTTTTCGGTTTCAGCGGCACGGCAGCGGCAGCCGAAGAAACGCCTCTTGCCCGTTACCAGCACGCCATCCAGGCATCAGAATCCTGCGAAGCTTGCCACGAAAGAAACCGGGTTGATATTTACAAATCCAACATGGCCAACGACTGCCTGGAATGCCACTCGTCCGACGAGAGCGATTCGGTAGCAAATGTTGCGGAAAAGGAAGAAAAGAGATTCGCTGATCCGTATGCCGACAAGCTCAAAGTCGCACCACCCCCCGAAGCGACTTCGGGAATGAGTGTTCCGATGTTCTATACCGAGACCCGTATCGGCAAAGAGCCCCATGAGATGATACGTATCCCTGCCGGGAAATTCATTCGCGGCTCGGATCACCGTTTGCCCGATGAAGGTCCGGAATACCTGGCAGAGACCAAGGCATTCTGGATAGACAAATATGAAGTCACCAACCTGCAATACAAACAATTCATGTACGCGACCAACCGGAAATCGCCATCGCATTTCCGTAACCGCACTTATCCGGAAGGCAAGGTCGATCACCCTGTGGTCTTCGTTTCCTGGTTCGATGCCTACGACTATTGCAAGTGGGCGGGCAAGCGCTTGCCGACCGACATCGAATGGGAAAAAGCAGCGCGCGGCACTGACGGCAGGGACTATCCGTGGGGTGACGACTTTGACGTGAACAAGGTGAATTCCCCGGTGCGCTGGAAATCTCTCAATATGCAGGGTGACACCATGCCGGTGGGCTCTTTCGAAGCCGGCAAGAGCCCTTATGGCCTGTATGACATGTCCGGAAACGTGTGGGAATGGACCGATTCCTGGTACACGCAATACCCCGGCAATCAGTGGCCGAGCGAGAATTATGGCGAATTGTACAAGGTGTTGAAAGGCGGTTCGTGGTGGGACTGTTCATTTTACCAGTGCGGCGTTTCCGCACCGTCGTTCAATCGCAGTTATTTCAAGCAAAACATAAAAAATTCCAGTTTCGGTTTCCGGTGCGCTAAAGATGAAAAATAAGCATTTGTTTGGTGGTATTTTTTGCATGGTGCTGGCGAGCGGTGTGGCACTGTCCGCAGAAGTCCTGGCAGCTGATAAACCTGCTGTTGCCGGCATGGTTTTGATCCCTGCGGGTGAATTCACGATGGGCAGCAACAAGGAAGAAAACCTCGCGATGTATCGCGAAGCCAATGCGCTTAATCCTTTTGGATTCAATGACCGCCTGTATGTCGATGAGCGCCCGATGCGCAAGCTTACGCTTCCGGCTTTCCTGATCGACAAATACGAAGTGACCAATGCCCAATACCGCGAGTTCGTGATCTCTACACGGCACAGGGTTCCTTATATGTGGGCAAAGAATGGCTATAACATCAGCAATGATTACCTGGAATACTTGCCTTTGAAGGATTTGCGCCAGATCGCTACAGACAAATTCAAGCTGGACATGGATGTCACTACGATGACACAGAAAGCGCTGATAGCCGAGCTGGAAAGAACCAATACGGCGCGCGACTCTCTACCGGTAACGTCCGTGACCTGGCTGGATGCTGTCAATTTTTGCAAATGGTCCGGAAAACGCCTGCCGGCCGAAGCGGAGTGGGAGAAAGCCGCGCGCGGCCCGCAGGGTTTCGAATATCCCTGGGGAAATACCTGGGATGCAAAAAAAATCAATACCACATCCGAAAATGACGAAGCCCCCTATTCTCCGATCGGGTCTTTTCCGGGTGATGTGTCGACCTATGGCGTCTACGATATGGCGGCCAACGTCGCGGAATGGGTAGACGACTGGTATGACGCCTATCCCGGCGCAGAACCCTCCGACATCAAATTCTTCGGAAAAACCCAGCGCGTGGTGCGCGGGGGAATGGCAA
>JBDTPM010000040.1:0-5710 GCA_039932695.1 Gallionella sp.
TACCTGTACTGTATTGTCGCACAAAAGAACACCCAGACAGTGTGCGCCGTGCCGCTACTCACGCCGCCACAGATATAAGCCTATCAAAATGCCCACCACACTCAACACCTCCACGTAATGCGCCGGCGCCAGGCGATCGAGCGGCAGCAGCATGCTCACTACCACCGGGGTAAGTCCGCCAAAAACCGCATAAGCAACATTGTAGGAAAATGACAATCCGGAAAAACGCACCACCGGCGGAAACGCCTTGACGGCGACACTGGGCACCACGCCGATCACGCCCACGAAGAACCCGCACAAGGCGTACAGCTCATTGATGTTTTGCGGTGCGCCCGGCATCTGCTGGTAGAACAGTGCCGAGGTGATGCCCAGCATCGCACAACCAACCATCATCACCCGCCCCGCGCCATAGCGATCGGCCAACGCGCCGAACACCACGCAACCCAGGCTCAGGAACAGCGTCGCGATGCTGTTGGCCTGCAAGGCGACAGCAGCCGGTATCGCATAGAGTTTTTGCACCAGCGTCGGAGTCATCAAGATCATCACCACGATCGCGGCGGACAGCAGCCAGGTCATCAGCATCGTCAGGATCACGGCGGGACGATGTTCGCGTATCACCGTTTTCAACGGCAACTCGTCGGCCAGTGCCTGCCGCGCCTGCATCTCCCTGAACACCGGAGTTTCATGCAACCACTGGCGCAACCACACCGACACCAGACCAAAGATCCCGCCGATGATGAACGGTACGCGCCAGCCTTCGGTGAGCAATTCAGCCGGGGCATACAGTTTGTTGATCGCGGTCGCCACCAGCGACGCGAGCAGGATCCCGCCGGTCAATCCGGCAGTCAGCGTGCCGCAGGCAAAGCCGACATGGCGCTGCGGCACATGTTCCGAGACGAACACCCACGCGCCCGGCACCTCGCCGCCGATCGCCGCGCCCTGCAACACGCGCAACGCAAGCAATAGCAGCGGCGCCCAGATGCCGATCACGGCATAGGTCGGCAGCAATCCTATCGCCAGCGTCGGCACCGCCATCAGAAAGATGCTCAGCATGAACATGCGCTTGCGGCCCAGCAGATCACCGAAGTGCGCCATCACGATGCCGCCCAGCGGGCGGGCCAGATAACCTGCCGCGAAAATGCCGAAGGTCTGCAACTGGCGCAACCAGTCCGGCATGTCGGGCGGGAAGAACAACTGTCCGATCACCACCGCGAAGAACACGAAGATGATGAAATCGTAAAACTCGAGCGCGCCGCCCAATGCGGCCAGCACCAGCGTCCTGTAGTCGTTGCGGCTCAGCGTAGGCATACAGTTCCCATATATTTCCCGTTGCTCAATGATCCAACACGGCGAGAGTGTATGTGATGCGAGGCATTAGGACTAGAGTCCGGGCATACCGCCCGAACACCCGCAACGCAGTGGGCAGGTTCGGGTAATTGGGGCGCAGTTTGCCAATCAGGTCAGACGGCAGGCCGATTCAACAACGGTGACACATAATAATTTGCGTAACACCCTATTTTTATGGATAATGCGCCCCCCTATGCAACTCCTCTGCCCCCCTATCCAACTTTCCCAGCAAGCGGGAGAAAGGGCAATCGTGAAAACGAGGCAGAAGGCCGAAGTTTCGAGGAACGGCCAAGGCAACTTTATAATCCCGGTGCGTACACCCGCCGCACCGAACTTTTAGCAAGGAATGAAAATGAAAGCAGACATCCACCCGAAATACCAGGAAATCACCGTGACCTGCAGTTGCGGCAACACCTTCAAGACCAAGTCCGTGATGGGCAAGCCGGCCCTGCACGTCGAAGTGTGTTCCGAGTGTCATCCGTTCTATACCGGCACCCAGAAGATCATGGACACCGCCGGTCGCATCGACAAGTTCCGCCAGAAATACGGCACCAAGGCTGCCGCGTAATATATACCGAGACTTTGTCACCGGCAGTTCTGGCAGCGGTTCTTTCCAGGAACTTCCGGTGGCAGTCCCATCAAAAGGCAGCGTTTGCTGCCTTTTTTCTTTTTGACAATCCGGCATAGAATTCAAGATAAGCTAACAAATGTACTTTATCAAACCCACCGACCCGAACCCCATCACCCCCGCCAAAGCGGTGTTGCTCGGATTGTTGTGCATGGTCTGGCTCGGCACCGGCCTGGTCGGTCACGATCCGTGGAAGCCGGATGAGGCGTATAGCTTCGGGCTGATCTACTCGATACTGCAGAACGGCGACTGGCTGGTGCCCACGCTGGCCGGCGAACCCTATATGGACAAGCCGCCGCTGTTCTACTGGACCGCCGCGCTGTTCGCCAAACTGTGGTCACCGCTGCTGCCGCTGCACGATGGCGCGCGTCTCGCCAGTGGTTTCTACACCGCGCTGACGCTGCTGTTCACCGGGCTCGCGGGTCGCAAACTGTATGGCGAGTATCGCGGCTGGGCGGCGGCGGTGATCCTGATCGGCTGTCTCGGGATGCTGGTGCGCGCGCATGAGTTGATCACCGACCTCGCGCTGCTCACCGGTTGCGCGATGATGATGTTTGGCTTTACGCTGAGCCGCGAGCGCGTGCTGCGCGCCGGCGCACTTATCGGAACGGGTGTCGGCATCGGCTTCATGGCCAAGGGCTTCATCGCGCCGGTGCTGTTCCTCCTGATCGCCACACTGTTGCCGGCATTGTTCCGGAATTGGCGCGAGCGCAAATATCTGCAAAGCCTTGCCATCGCCGTGCTGTTCGCAGTGCCGTGGCTGACCATCTGGCCGCTGTTGCTGTATCTACGCTCGCCGCTGTTGTTCTCGGACTGGGCCTGGGCACACAACATCGGCAACTGGCTGGATTACACGAAAGCCGGGCCGAGCATGGAAGCTTTCTACTACCTGAAGAGCCTGCCCTGGCTGGCGTGGCCCGCTCTTCCGCTGGCGTTCTGGGTAGTATGGAGATCGCGCAAACGCCTGGCGCAACGCGATGATCTGCAATTGCCGCTGGTCAGTTTCGCCGTGATGCTGGTGACACTCAGCCTGGTGCCGAACATCAAGGAGGTGTATGCGTTGCCGATGTTGCTGCCGATAGCTCTGCTGGCGACCGCATCGTTGTCGATACTGAAACGCGGTGCGGCCAACGCGCTGGACTGGTTCGGGATAATGACCTTCGCATTGCTCGCGATCCTGATGTGGTGGGGATGGGCCGGCCTGCTGCTCGACAACCAGGCCAAGATCACCCACTGGCTGAAGGATTATCAGCCGGGCTTCGATCCGGAATTGCAGACCGCACCATTCGTCATCGCGATACTCGTTACCGTGCTCTGGGTCGTGCTGGTGTGGCGCGTGGGACGCACGATGCGCCGCGCGGTGGTGAACTGGGCCTCCGGTGTCACGCTGATCTGGATACTGGCGATGACACTGTGGCTGCCCTGGCTGGACAGCGGCAAGAGTTACCGCAACATGGTCGCCGCACTGAAACAGGCCATGCCCAAGCAATACCAGTGTGTCGCCGGTGAACATCTTGGCGACGGGACACGTGCGATGCTGCATTATTTCGGCAACATCATCACGCGGCACGATACCAAACAGCGTTGTGATCTGCGCCTGATACAGGGCGACAAATTATCCAAACCGCTGTTCGATGATACCCGCTGGAAAAAGCTCTGGGAAGGCAGCCGCAAGGGCGACAAGAACGAGCACTTCCGGCTGTATCAGCGGATTTTGTAGGGCGGAAGCCCCGTAGGGGCGTTCCGCCAAGCCATGCGGCGGAACCCGCGATGCGTTCCGCCCTGCGTAGGCTACGAGCGGGAAATAAAGGAACAATAGTGATGGCTGCATTAGTGGTTGCTGCAATATATAAATTCGTGAAATTATCCGACTGCGCAGCGCTGCGTGCGCCGTTGCAGGCGCAATGCGATGCGCTCGGCATCACCGGCACATTGCTGCTCGCCGGGGAAGGCATCAACGGCACCATCGCAGGCTCACGCTCGGGTATCGACCGGATCCTGGAATACCTGCGAGGTGACCCGCGCCTCGCCGATCTGCAACACAAGGAGTCAATCGCCGAACTGGCTCCGTTCTACCGCATGAAGGTCAAGCTGAAAAATGAGATCGTCACGATGGGTGTGCCGGGCGTCGATCCCACCGAACAGGTCGGCCAGTACGTCAAACCGGAAGACTGGAATGCGCTGATCAGCGATCCCGGCGTGTTGCTGGTGGATACGCGCAATGATTACGAAGTGGCGGTCGGCACTTTCAAACGTGCGGTCGATCCGCGCATCACCACCTTCCGCGAATTTCCCGACTACGTAAAAAACAATTTCGATCCTGAAAAGCAGCCGCGCGTCGCGATGTTCTGCACCGGCGGCATCCGTTGCGAGAAGGCTTCCGCGTACATGCTGCAACAGGGTTTCCCCGAGGTGTATCACTTGCAGGGCGGGATACTGAAATATCTGGAGAACGTGCCCGCCGGGGAAAGCCTGTGGCAAGGCGAGTGTTTCGTGTTCGACCAGCGCGTCGCGGTGGGACATGGTCTGGCACCGGGGCATTACGAACTGTGTTACGGCTGCTCGCGTCCGATCACAGCAGAAGAAAAGTCCTCGCCCAAATATCAGGCTGGCGTGACCTGTCCGCATTGCTACGACAGCCTCACCCCGGAAAAGCGCAGCGCCGCGCTGGAGCGGCAGAAGCAAGTCACGCTGGCCGCTGAACGCGGCGAACAACACATCGGCACACCGCGCAGGAGATCAACCAGCTTGAAGTAGTCAGTTCAGAATCCTTATTCCAATGCGAATTGGAATTATTGACTGTGGCAGGTCGAGCACAACTTGCTGCCGGTGATCGTCACGCGCAAATGAGTGTCTCGCGGGGCATTGGGAGGTAATGGCGAAGTGCCATGCTCGCTGTGGCATGTCGAGCATGTTATCGTCGCCGTGCCGTTCATTCCGAACAACTGGATCTCATCGCTATCGGGCTGATTGTTGCCGTTCCTGTCGAAGAATGTGACATCGGCGCTCTGTCCGTTAGGCAGATGGAAATTCGGATCGGCGCTCAAGCCGATCGGATAATTGATGTCTACCGGGTGATGGGTTGCGACATTGGCGTAGATAGCGCTGAAATCGGTCACGCCCGCAGTCGAGCCGGGAGCATGGCAGGAACGGCAATCGACGTTTTGCGCATGGCTGCTGCCGGTTGCGGCAAGCAGCATGAATGAAATCAATGACCCCGACAATATCTGTAGTTTATTCATCATCACCCCATAGAATCGAGTGTTCGCAAGAATCACGCGCGTAGACACTATACCCTTATAAAATCTGCGCCGCTTCCTCGAACCGCAGACGCGGATTGCGCGGGAACAGCTTGCTGCTGTCGCCGTAACCGAGGTTGATCACGAAATTGGATTTTACCTTGCCGTCCGGGAAAAATTCCCTATCCACTTTTGCGTTGTCAAAACCGGACATCGGCCCCGCGTCAAGTCCGAGCGAACGTGCTGCGAGCAACAGATAGGCGCCTTGCAACGTGCCGTTGCGGAACGCGGTGGTGTCGATCAGCGGCTGGTTGCCGGCGAACCATGAACGCGCATCGGCCTGCGGAAAAAGTTTCGGCAGCTTCTCGTAGAACTCCAGATCGTAGCCGATGACCGCGGTGACCGGCGCGGCACGGGTCTTTTCCACGTTGCCTGGCGCCATCGCCGGCAGCAAGCGCTGCTTCGCTGCGGCGCTGCGCACGAACACGATGCGCGC
>JBDTPM010000041.1:0-4793 GCA_039932695.1 Gallionella sp.
GGCATCGGGGTCGCGCGGTGCTCGGCATCCTCGTGTACTGATGTGTACACTCCGGAGCCTGTTCTCCGGGCTCCCCCAATGCCAGTTCGCTCGCTACGATTACTGTCGCCATGTATGGAAATAAGCCATTTTCGGCTGCGCAGGAATGAAGAGGTTATCAATTTTTCTTGGTGACCACAGGGATCGGAAATTTTTTCTTTTGCCTGAACATCGTGCCGCGTTGCTTGCCGCGCCAGTTTTCCGCGATCACATCGCCGAGCTGCAGGCACAGCATCCCGAACAATGCGTAACCGGGTTGGGCAAGCAGTGGATGGGCCAGGTTGATCTCCATGATGCCGCCATTCACCTGATAGCCAGCCACGGCAAGATTGGCGACGATCAAGCCCGACAGCGCGGCACATACCACGCGTCCCCAGTCGCCGTTCGCCAGACCGGAAAAGATCGTGCTTTCCCCCCAGAACAGTTGCAGTGCGGTCAACAGCAGCAGCGGCGCCAGCCACAGTAGCCAGAACAATTGCCCTGGCCAGGCGGCTCCCCCGAGCAGGCCGGTCATGGAGAGGGCTGCAAGGCTGAAGACGAGTATCTCATCGCCGGGCATCGGCAAGGCGAAGCCGTGTGACAAATATTTCAACGCTCCCGGCAAGGAACCCAGCAAGGCCCGGGTGCTGAGCACCGCCGGAGCAAGCAACGCGAACAGCGGGGTATAAAGTAACAGCTGCATGACCGGATTATCGGATTGGGTCGTCCAGCTCGACACGAACAGGTTCAGGTACACCAGCGACCAGACCAGCATCGCACCTGCCGCTCCCATCCAAAACAGATAATCGCGTTGCGACTTGAGCGGGTTGTTGCCGGTGAGCTGTTTTATCATGTGATTGACGAGCAGAACGTAGCCGGCCAACATCAAGGTAGTGAGTAACGTTGCCGGAGGATTCACGATGGCCGCCGGGGTTTCGGCGGAGAGCCCGCTCCATTCCGAGCCGCTCAGCCAGAACCCCGCCAGCGGCAGCAACAGCAACGAAGATACAAATATCCCCAGGCGCGTTTTCATCGGGTCTCCCCTTCGAGCGGGCTCAGGACAGACCCTTCGTCCGAGCTCAGGACATGCTTGTCGAGAGCCGTCCAGACGCCATCGATCAATCCCTGTGCGGGCTGGTATTGCGTCTTGTAGGCCATTTTGCGGCTTTGCGCTATCCAGTAGCCCAGGTAGACGAAATCCAGTTCGAGTTTGCGACACAATTCGATCTGCCACAGCACGTTGTATATCCCCAGGCACGCATGCGGCAGGTCGGTGTCATAAAAGGTATATACCGAGGACAGGCCGTCGCTGAGCAGGTCGATCACGCTGACCATGCGCAGCACTCCCTGCTTGTCCTGAGCAAGGTCGAATGGCCTGTCCTGAGCCTTGGCCTGTCCTGAGCTTGTCGAAGGATCGAAGGGCTCGCGAAACTCCACCAGCAGCGAATCGACATGGCTTTGCAGCAGGAAATTCTGGTAAGACTCGTGGTCGTCGTTGTCCATGCCGCCGTCTTTATGGCGCGCGCGCTGATAACGCTGATAGAGGTCGTAATGTTCGGGATTGTCCTGCAACGGGTGCAGCGTCGCCTCGAGATGAGAGTGCCGTTTCCATGCGCGCCGTTGCGAGCGATTCGCGCTGAACTGTTTTGCCAGCACACGCAAAGGCACACAGGCGTTGCAGCTATCGCAGCGCGGCCGATAGGTGTAGGTCCCGCTACGGCGAAAACCATGACGAACCAATTCCGAATATACCGGTGTGCCGATCAGGAAAGCCGGCGTGGCGACCAGGGAGCGCGCCTGCAGATCGGGCAGGTAGCTGCACGGGTAAGGCGCGGTCAGATAAAAATGCAGCGCGGAAAGCGGGATGTCGTTAAGCAGGCTCATGGAAAAGGTCGGATTCGAATCGCCAGTTGGTCGTGGGCGTACAGTGTACCAATTCCTGCAGCCGTGCGATAAATTCGCTGCGCGGGATCTCGCGCGCCCCAAGACTGGCAAGATGCGTCGTTTTCATCTGGCAATCGATCATGCCGTACTGCCAGCGCGCAAGCTGAGCGGCGAGATGTGCCAGTGCGATCTTGGAAGCGTTGCTGATCCGGCTGAACATGGATTCGCCGTAGAACACGCGCCCGATGCCAACCCCATACAGACCGCCCGCCAGTTTGCCTTCCATCCACACTTCCACAGAATGCGCGTAGCCCTGTTGATGCAGTGCGCAATACGCCGCGATCATTTCTTCACCTATCCATGTTCCGTGATGCGCGTCCCGTGGTGCGGCGCAGGCACGCATCACTTCCTCGAATGCGGAATCGAAACGCACCTCGTAAGCACCGTTGCGCAACTCCTTTGCCAGCGAGCGCGAGGTTTTGAATTCACCGGGGATCAGCACCATGCGCGGATCCGGACTCCACCACAGGATAGGCTCGCCGGGATTGAACCACGGGAATATCCCGAGGCGGTAAGCCTCCAGCAGACGCGCCGCAGAAAGGTCGCCGCCGGCGGCAAGCAAGCCGTTAGGCGAGCGCAGTGCGCGGCTGACAGGCGGGAAGGGTGCGTCATCGTTCAACCAGGGAATCAAGTTAGTCCTTATTGCTTCTGTTCATCGGGCCATTTTGTGGTTATATTGTCCGCATTAGTTGCAGTCAAAAGCAATGTAAGCAGGGAGCACAAGATGTTAACGGCAATATTTGGCAAAAAATCCGACCATCCCCTGGCAGATATCAAGACCGCGCAAGCGCTGTTGAATGATTTGCCCAAGAATGATATTCACAAGTTGCTCATGGAGCTGACCGAGTGGATAGAGTCGGTTGCACAGAACACCGATTTCAAGATCGATCACCAGTTTGCCGTGTTGCGCTTGCTCGATGAGGCTGCACAGCCTCACGCCCGAAAAATGGCGCGCGACTATTTTACCCTGAACGAGCCGGGCAAATTCCAGGAAAACCGCATGTGGCTGGTGCTCGGCAATCTGTCGCGTCATACCGCCGAGGCCTATTACCAGGTCTTCGACCGCTATACCAAGGCTGACAAAGGCAGCAATGCCATCAAGTCGCAGCTGCCTTTGCTGCTGGTTCGCACGCTGAACGCGATGGCCGGGCAACTGAAGTTCGTTTGCGTACGCTATGGCCATATTGATAAATCGTTGTGGACGAATCTTGCGCAGATCTACAGTCATGCCGAGCTTCAGCAATGCCTGGATACGCCGGTGAACCTGTATTCGAGTATTGCAGGCAACACCTCGGTGAAATGCGAGATCGGGCATCTGCTGGGTTGGTATGGCTGCGGAGTCAACACCTTGAAGCCCCTGTATATGCATCTCACCGACCGCCTCGTGGCTCAATATTGCATGGATATCGATGTGCACGCGCAACAAGGTGCGCATGACCTGTTCAGCTTCGACCTGAGCCATCCGGGCGCTCCGAAGCGCATCAAGGTGGATGCCAGCGCACATCCGACCACAAGATTCCTCAGCATGGCCGCGATGCAGCCCAAGCTTGAGGCGCTGATCAAGACCCTGGGCAAGAAAGTCATACCCGATGACCTCACGCTAAGCACTGCGTATCCCGCGGAACTGGTGCGCGAGGCCGCGAAGTATCTGCTGGATTATATGGTCTCACCACCGTTGCGGCGCAGTGTGCGACGGAACGTCAAGATCAAGATGAATGTCGTTCAAGGTTACGCCGAGACGGTGGAGCGCACCAATGCCGGGCTGAATTTCAATCAGGAAAAGCCCGCGCAATGGGAGATAGAGGATATCAGTGCCAATGGATTTCGCACCGTGTTGCCTGCCCAGGGCGGCGATGACATACGCGTTGGCAGCCTGCTCGGGGTGCAACCTGCGGGCGTGCAGAATTGGGGCGTTGCAGTGGTGCGGCGCATGATGCGCGATGACAAGAACCAATTGCACGTGGGCGTGGAAATGCTCGCCAGTCAGGTGACCCCGGTTGCCCTGATCCAGAGCGGAGAGGGCGGCGGCGCATTTGAAGACGGGCAAACTGCGCTGTGGCTTGCTGAAAAACCCGGCGAATTGACCGGCGAAGCCAGATTGCTGATGAGGGTGGATACCTTCGCCGGGCACCGCAGCTTGCAGAGTGAGTTGAATGGCGAAGAATATCTGCTGATTCCCAATGGTCTGATGGAAAGCTGTTTCGACTGCGACCTGGTTCGATTCCGTCTCGTCAAGCAGGAAGGCGGTTCAGAGGAAATTCACTGAGCCTCGCTTGACTCGGGTCACTTCACCGGCTCATGCCCATTCAACAGTCCGGTCAGCCAGATCCCGATGTCGCGCAATTCCTGTTCGCACACCGAGTGCTGCATGCTGTATTCATGCCACTCCACCTTGTAGCCAAGATTGATCAGCGCGTCCCTTGAGGCGGCCCCCAACTCAAAAGGCACGACAGGATCACTGCGTCCATGCGCCATAAAAACAGGTGTGTTCCGGGTGTCTGGCACTGCTTCGGCGCGGGCACGGTCTTGCAACGGCAGATAAGTAGATAGTGCCAGCACGCCGGCCAGCGGGGCGTTCTGGCGCAGTGCGGTATGCAGCGCGATGGCGCCGCCCTGGGAAAATCCGGCCAGAAAGATATTCCCGGTTTCGATGCCGCGCGCCTTTTCCTGTGCGATCAGGGCTTCGATCTGTGCTTGCGAATCGCGTATCCCCTGCACATCCTGTTGCGCGTCTATGGACTGAGCGGCGATGTCATACCAGGCGCGCATCACATATCCGCCGTTGATGGTGACCGGGCGCTGCGGTGCGTGTGGAAAGATGAAACGCACCG
>JBDTPM010000042.1:0-23071 GCA_039932695.1 Gallionella sp.
GATTTTCAAGGATCCGTTGACTGTACGCAGCTCCAGCCACTCCAGGCCGGCGTATCCTCCTGACTTGCCCTCGACAAAGCCCGGTATCAATTCGGTCTGTCCCAACAAGGTGCGCACCACTGCGAGCGACAGGGGCTCATAGTATGCGCCGTCATATTCAGCCAGCATCGGCACGCGCCTCACCATGCCGTCAAAGTCCACCTTGGGATTGAAATGGCCGGCACTTGCAGCGGCTTGCTGAAACTCGGGAAGATTGGCACCGTAGCCATTCCATGTGGTAAAACCTATCGGGCGCCCCTTGAACGAACCGGCCTGAAAACTAGGCTCGGGAAGCATACCGGACACACGCTTATCCTTTTGATCGGTCAGGTAATAGCCCAGCACCACCTTGCGGCCTCTGATCTTGCTGGCGAACAGGTTGTCATACTCGAGCTGAGGTTGAATCTGGGTTAGAACAGTCTGGAATTGCTTCACATCCCTGAGCTGATTTTGCGCCAGCTGCTGCAATACCCTAAGCCCCGAACTATCATCTCTTTCTGCGAAGACGATGTCGAAACCGACCACTGCGATGCCGTATTTGTCGAACAGCTTGTCCAACAACAGTGCCATGCGATCCCGCCCCCATGGCCAGCGCCCTTCTTCCTTGAGGCTCTTTTCATCTATATCGAGGATGACGATACGCTCATCCACGGTGCGTGGCATGGTCAGCTGCAAATAGTAATCGTTTAGATTCTCGGACAGACGATCGACAAAGACCAACCTGAAATAAGGAGTACGAGCGGCGTTACCGACAAAAAGCAGGACTATCAACAGCCCAAGCCCGATCAAGATCGCGTTTTTCTTCACGCCGCTCCTCGTCAGAAGACAGAAAACAGAGGGCAGAAGACAGAAGGTTCATCGCGTCCATGCCGCATCCTTCATATGGTGTGCAGATCAGCAGCACACGACAAACCGTCTTCTGGCTTCTGTCTTCAGTCCGCTATTGTCCCTTGAAATAGAATTCCATCTTGACGCCTGCCAGTTCTATCACGTCATGATCGCTCAACTGATGTGCCTGATTGGTCAGCGCCTGTCCGTTCACCTGCGGAAAACTTGCTCCTTCGACATGGGTAATGAAGAATCCTTGCGGACGACGCGTAAGCACTGCCACCTGAAAACCCGGCTTACCCAAAGTGGTGAGGTTCTTTACCAGCTCGAGTTCCTTGCCGGCATTCGGTCCGGTCAAAATCTGCACCACGGCGATCTTTCCAGCATCTCCTTGCGCGGCGGGTTTGGACGCTGCAGGCGGGGCGGACGGCGGGACTGACTTGGTGGAAGCCCCGTCAAACTTGCCGGTTCTTTCGACCATCTCCTCAATCGCCGGCTGATTCGGTTTGGCAGGAGTCTTCATCGTACCGGCCTTTGCCGCAGCTGCAGGCGCCTGACTGACCGGGCCGCGCATCACCATGGTTCTCTCAAAGTCGGCAGACGTAGTCTGGGTGATCTGATCGTTGATGTACTTCAGTTTATGCTTGCCGATCTCGACCACATCATTGTTTTGCAGGAAGTGCTTTTTGGTTGGGGTGCCATTCACTTCCAGGCCATTGGTGCTGTCCAGATCTTCCAGAAAGGAATCGTGCATGATGGTAACGACTGCGGCATGCTCGCCGCTCACAGCCAGATTGTCGATGACGATGTCATTGTGCGCCTTGCGACCGATGGTCATACGTTCCTTGTTCAGGGGATATTCCCTGATCACCGTGCCATCCATGCTGAGTATCAATTTTGCAGCCATAGTCGTGATCCCCGTACTAATTATCTCTTCAACCAATTAAACATTCTTGCCAGCCAATTTCTCCGCACGGCAAATCTACCCTTGACCTTCACCAATATCACCGAGACATTGTCGCGACCGCCGTTATCGTTCGCCATTTGTATCAATTGCTCTGCTGCCAGCGGCAAATTACCCTGCATCGCATACAGCGTGGACTGGATATCTTCATCCTCCACCATGTCGTTGAGGCCATCGGAACAAAACAGATACAAATCACCGACCATCACATCATGAACATGAATCTCTGTAACCACTTTGGCATCGATACCGACCGCACGGGTCACCAGATTCTTGTTCTTGGATAAGCGCGCATCGTCTACGCTGATCATCCCGCTATCGATCTGCTCCTGAAGCAGGGAGTGGTCTCGGGTGACGGCTTCCATCGTCTCCCCGCGCAACCGGTACAGGCGCGAATCACCCACGTGCGCCACCGCGACGCGATTGTCATAGAACAGTCCGGCCACGATGGTCGTCCCCATCCCCGCGTACTGCGGTTGACTTTGCGCCGCATAAAAGATCGAGGCATTGGCCCGCTGGATATTGTCGCGCAACAGCAACACAGCATACTCATCACCGGTTTCCTGGTCGCGGGCTGTCGGACCGGCATCCTGCAAACCGTGACTGACTTCCGTAGAGACCACCGAAACAGCGATCCCGCTTGCCACTTCCCCGGCATTGTATCCGCCCATGCCGTCAGCCAGCACAGCGAGGCCACAAGCAGCCTCGCACGCGACGCTATCCTCATTGTGCGAGCGCACCATACCCGGGTGGGTTTGGCAGATCATTTCCAGTGCATCTTCAACCTTCATAATTACCCCTGTAGCGTTGCAGCGCATCGCCGCACTGCCTCGGCCATCTCAGCTCCACTGGCATAACGATCCTCGATCCGCTTGGCCATAGCCCGGTCTATGATGGCCACCAGGCATGGCGGCAGATCAGGCTTGACACTCAGTATGTCGATATGAGGCTCGTTGGCGATACGGTACATCAGTTGCGCCAGCGAATCCCCCTCGAACGGGAGCTTACCACAAGCCAGCTGGTACAAAGTCGCCCCCAAAGAGAACAGGTCTGACCCACCCTCGATCTTCTTGCCGGCCAGTTGCTCCGGCGACATGAATGAAGGTGTGCCCAACACCATGCCGGTTTTCGTTTTGCTCGAATCGGTGATGCGCGCGATACCGAAATCGGTCACTTTGGCGATGTCCGTCTCGGGGTCATACATGATGTTGGCCGGCTTGATGTCGCGATGCACCACGTTCTGCTTGTGCGCATAATCCAGCGCATCAGCGACCCGCGCAATGATACTCAGCACCTTGGGCAGCGGCAATAGTGTCCCGGGCTTGGTGTAGGGAGCCAGGTCCTTGCCCTTGAGGAACTCCATCGCGATATAGGCCAGATCATGCTCTTCGCCCGCATCATAGATCGACACGATGCTCGGGTGGTTCAAACGACCCGCGGTTTCAGCCTCGCGAAAGAAACGTTCTTTCACATCCTGCAGCTCGTCCTCCTCGAACTCCTGCGACAGGGCCATGGTTTTTATCGCCACGATACGCCCGATTTTGGGATCTTTGCCGTAATACACCACCCCCATCGCGCCCTTGCCCAACTCCTTTTCTATCTCATAACGCCCCAGCATCGGTTTGGACATTCCGGACTTGTCCAGCACCATGGTGGAGGAGTTGCCTCGCCCGCTACTTCCGCCCAGGACTACCGTCTCCGACATGGCACGCGTCTGCAACATGCGTTTCTCCAGGTCGCGGAATTTTGGATTGTAGTCGGACATGTAACGGAACACCGACTCCGCCTTGTTGAACTGCCGCTTGCGCTCATAGTCCAGCCCGAGGTTGTAGAGCACCTCCATCAGACTGTCGTCGATCGGCACTTTGCGTAATTTGTCGAACGCGATATCCAACTGTCCCTGCCCCTGGAATGCCAGTCCGAGCATGCGATTGCTTTCCGCGGACTCGGCATCAGATATCTGCTTGCCCTTCTCGGTCATCAAAAAGCGTTTCGTGGTGAGGAGCAAATGCCCTACCAGCAGCAAACTGGCGGGCAACATCAGCTGCAGCCACATCGCCTGCGACGTCATCAATACAAAATGTGCGGCCAACATCGCCGCGAACAGTACGACGGTCATCATTGCGGCAAGGCCGGCTTTCATGCGCGGCAATAACAGGATCAGATACAGCGAGACCAGCACGAATGCCGCTATCTCGGCCATGCCGCCCCATTGCGGCGCGACGAAATAATCGCCCCTGAGTATGCTCGACACCGAATGCGCCAGAATCTGCACCGGAGCCATGCCCGGCCCGATCGGCGTCACCTGCACGGTACCCACGCCGGCTGCAGACGCGCCTATCAGCACGATCTTGTCGCGATACTTTTCCGCCGGGATCTTGCCGCTGAGCACATCGTAGAAGGAATCCACCGGGAAAGCCGGGTGTCCGTCGTGATTCTTGTAAAAATAGGTGTGCATCTGCAGATCCGGGTCGGTGGCGATCCTCTGATTACCCAGCTGCACACCCTCGCCCAGGCTGACCCGGATATCCTTGGGTTCCAGGTTGAGGCTCTTGGCCGCCAGCATCAATGACAGTGAGGGGTAATACTGGTCGTAATAGCCAACCACCAGAGGCTCGGTGCGCACCGCCCCGTCCACATCGGGAAAGCTGTTGAGGTGCCCGATCGCCAAAGCCTTGCTGCCCAGCAACTGTATCGGCGGCAATACACTCTGTGTCGCCAGCGGCGCAACAAATGAATCACCCAGATTCTGCACATTAAGCAGGGTATTGCGCTGCACATAATCCGGCAACATTTCATCCGGATTGCCTTGCGGCTCTCCCAGTTCAAAGAACATGCCGAGCAAAACATCATTCGCCTTCGCCATGCTGTCGCTGAGCTTCTGATCGTTATCGAGATTTCCCACTGCTTCCATCAGCAATGAGTTCAACTGGGCCAGCTCTGCCTGATGCGCGGGATTAGTGCTGTTTTTAAGTGACGATAGTGCGATCAGGTCGGCTATCTTGTTGATGTAGCCCAGGCCCGCATCGACTTGCGGCTCAAAGAAGAATACCGTGTAGCCTATGACTTTCGCATGACCCGCTGCCAGGATATCCACCATTTTGGCGTGTATCTCCCGGGGCCAGGGCCAGCGACCGAGATTGGCGATGCTTTGATCATCGATCGCGATCACCGCGATCTTGTCGCTCGGTGTGCGCAGCGAGGCCAAAACACCCAGATCATAAGCCTTGCGCTCCAGACTCCGCATCAGATCAGTGTTCGCACCGAATAAAAATACCAGTGCGACCAGCAATCCCACGAACCAGTCCGATTTCCAGAACGACATTTTTCTCATGTTATTCCATCTCTACTGCTTGCCTATCAACAAGTCACCAGCCAACAAGTCACCGGACCGATATTAAGGTATTTTGCTAAATCAAGCCACAATCCTTTTGATTCCTCACACTCTACTTCGATCGGCACAGCCGTATTTGGCCAACAAAACAAGTCTGCGTCCGGCTCATTTCACCAGCAGCACCGGACATTCCGCAACATGCAACACCTTGTTCACCACCGACCCCAGCAACAGCGATTGCAAACCGCCCTGCCCCTGCCTGCCCATCACGATCTGATCCGCGCCCTGCTCTTTGGCGTATTGCACTATCGCTTCAGCCGGTGTGCCGATGCTGATGTGGTATTGGTAGGGCAACCCGGCGGCGTCCAGCGCCGCGCGTGCCGGCTGCAGCGCGGCCAGGCCCTGTTCGCGGTAATAATCGTTGATCGTTTGCTGGTCGATGAACAGCTTGACGTTGCCGGTCGCGACATTCCACTGTACGTTCAGCAACAGCAATTGCGGCGTTTCCTTCAGCCCGGCGATATTCTTGATCACATGCTCGACCGCGCGTTGCGCGTTGGCCGATCCATCTACCGGTATCAGTAATTTCATTATCACTCCCTTTGCGATTTTTCATCTGAAGCCGCGCCCACCTTCTCATCCACCAAGTCGACCGCCGCAACCTTAACGGCCTTGCGCATCGCCAGCCGCCAGCCGATCACCAGCACCAGCAGCGCGCACACCACCGGCACCAGCCAGTGCAGATAATGGCGAGTCTCGACCAGCGGCGCGAACAACGCCTCACCGGCCAGCATCTCGCCTGCTACATAGCCGAGCAGGGCGCCACCGGCATAGATGATGAACGAAAAACGATCGATCAGCTTCAACACCAATTGGCTGCTCCACGCGATCATCGGGATGCTGATCAGCAGGCCGAACACCAGCAGCCACACATTGCCCTTGGCCGCAGCTGCCACGCCCAGCACGTTATCCAGACTCATCACGAAATCGGCGATGATGATGGTCTTGATCGCGCCCAGCAGCCGAGTGTCGGCCTGGATATTGCCTGCGCTATGCTCTTCATCGGGCAGGATCAGCTTGACGCCTATCCACAGCAACAACAACGCGCCGACCAGCTTGAGATAAGGCAGCGCAAGCAGGGTGACGGCGAAGAAGGTCAGCACGATACGCAACCCTATCGCGCCGCCCACGCCATAGAGTATCCCCTTCCTGCGCTGCGCTTCCGGCAGGTTGCGACACGCCAACGCGATCACTACCGCATTGTCTCCCGACAGCAGCAGATCGATCACGATGATCTTGAATACATCGACCCAGAACTGGGAAGTGGAAAACATTTCGAGCATCAGCACACCTCTAGTAATTCCAATTCCATATCAAAACAATAATAATTTTGCAGGGTGCGCTTGCGCACCACTGGCATAGGTGCGCAAGCGCACCCTATGTAATTTCACTTTTGATTGAGAGATGGAATAATTCGTCATTCCCGGCACTCAGCCCTTCAACACTTTTTGCATCACGCGCCCCATCTCCGCCGGATTGCGCGTGATGTGTATGCCGCACTCCTCCATCACCGCAAGTTTTTCGTTGGCCCCGCCCTGCCCGCCGGAGATGATCGCACCGGCGTGTCCCATGCGCTTGCCGGGCGGCGCCGTCACGCCGGCGATGAAACCGACCACCGGTTTTTTCATATTATTCTTGATCCAGCGTGCGCATTCTTCCTCGTCGCTGCCCCCGATCTCGCCAACCATGACCACCGCATCGGTGTCCGGATCGTCGTTGAACAACTTCATCACATCGAGATGCTTCAGGCCGTTGATCGGATCGCCGCCTATGCCGACACAGGACGACTGTCCCAAACCCAGCGCGGTGAGCTGCCCAACCGCCTCATAGGTCAGCGTGCCGGAACGCGACACCACGCCGATGCGTCCCTTGCGGTGGATGTGCCCGGGCATGATGCCGATCTTGATCTCGTCCGGCGTAATCAGTCCCGGGCAATTCGGCCCGATCAGCAATGTGCGCTTGCCCATCATCTTGTAGCGCGTGCGTAACATGTCATGCACCGGGATACCCTCGGTGATGCAGATCACCAGATCCATATCCGCCTCGACCGCCTCGTCTACTGCTGCGGCTGCATATGCGGGCGGCACGTAGATCACCGACACCGTCGCGCCGCTTTGCGCCTTGGCCTCGGCCACGCTGTTATAGATCGGGATGCCCTCGAAGCTCTGCCCGCCCTTGTTCGGTGTGACCCCCGCGACAAAGCAGTTCGCGCCATTAGCATAGGCTTTGCAGTTGATCGTATGGAACTGGCCGACCTTGCCGGTCATGCCCTGGGTGATGACCTTGGTATCTTTATTAATAAGAATAGACATGATGAGACCTAACGGTAGGTTGGGTTAGCGGCATCGCCGCGTAGCCCAACAATTGCGTCATGTTGGGTTACGGCGCAAACCCCGCGCCTAACCCAACCTACGTGTTCGCCGCCCTTCACGCGGCACCTCGTGCCGCAGCAACCACTTTCTGCGCCGCATCCGCCATATCGTTGCCGGAAATGATGGGCAGGCCCGACTCCGCCAGGATCTTTTTACCCAGTTCGACATTGGTGCCTTCCAGACGCACCACCAGCGGCACGGCCAGATGCACCTCGCGCGCCGCCGCCACAACGCCCTCGGCGATCACATCGCACTTCATGATGCCGCCGAAGATATTGACCAGGATCGCCTTCAGGTTGGGATTGCGCAGCATCAGCTTGAACGCCTCGGTGACCTTTTCCTTGCTCGCCCCGCCGCCGACATCGAGGAAATTCGCCGGACTTCCGCCATACAGCTTGATGATGTCCATCGTCGCCATCGCCAGACCCGCGCCATTCACCAGGCAACCGATGTCGCCATCCAGAGAGATATAGCTCAGGTCGAATTTCGACGCCTCGATCTCGGCCGGATCTTCTTCATCCAGATCGCGCAGCGCGACGATCTCGGGATGGCGATACAGCGCATTGCTGTCAAAGTTGAGCTTCGCATCCAGTGCCAGCACGCGGCCGTCGGCGGTCAAAACCAGAGGATTGATCTCGGCCAGCATCGCATCCTTCTCGACAAAGGCGCGATACAAACCTTGCAGCACGGTGACCGCACCCGCGATCGCCGCATCGGGGATGCCGATATCGCGCGCGACCCGCGCCGCGTCTGCGGCGCTCAGTCCGGCGACAGGATCGATGCGCACGGTGTGTATCTTCTCCGGGCTATGCGCGGCGACCTGTTCGATCTCCATGCCGCCCTCGCTGCTCGCCAGCAACGCCACGCGCTGCGTGCTGCGATCGATCACCATGCCGAGATAAAATTCTTTGCTGATCTGCGCGCCTTCCTCGACCAGCAGACGGCGCACCACCTGGCCGTCCTTGCCGGTCTGGTGCGTGACCAGATGCATGCCCAGGATCTGTTGCGCAGCGCTGCGCACTTGATCAGGTGTACGTGCCACTTTCACCCCGCCGCCCTTGCCGCGTCCGCCGGCGTGGATCTGCGCTTTCACCACCCACACCGCGCCACCCAACTGATGCGCGGCAGCCACCGCCTCATCGGCGCTGAAACACGCGATACCGCGCGGCGTCGGGACACCGAATTGACGCAGGATTTCCTTGCCTTGATATTCGTGAATTTTCATGATGGATGATCGTCCGGACGGAGCGCACCGCAATGGCGCTCAGACGCAATCTTACCTAAATTATGCCGGACGCAGGTAGCTATCCATCCTGATTGGATATGCACATCACGGATTGACACAGATCGTTATTGCTTGAAGGTCACCGTCACCCTCAATCCGCGTCCATCGTTCGCCGGCTCGATCTGCAATGATGCGTCATGCACTTCGGCGATCCGTTTGACGATGGACAGTCCCAACCCGCTGCCGGTGGCCTGTGTGCCCAAAGGACGGTAAAAGCGCTCCGATACTTTTTCCCGTTCCTGTTCCGGGATGCCCGGACCGTCATCAATCACCGCCAGGGATATCCCTCCCGCATTGCGTGTGAGGCTTACCTGCACGGATGTTCCGGGCGCAGTATGCTTTACCGAGTTGTCGAGCAGATTGCGCAGCAATACCCGCAACAGCGCAGGATTGCCGGGCACGGTGACTTCATGATCAGCCAGCAATTCCAGCCGTACACCTTTTTCCAGCGCTGCCGGAGCCAGCGACGCGATCACTTCTGCTGCGATGCCCCTGAGCGGGCACAACTCCTTCACGCCGCCGTCCAGCGTATCGACCCGCGACAGAGCCAGCAATTGCTCGATCAGGTGAGCTGCGCGGTCACAGCCCAGGATCGCATTGTCCAGCGCATGCATGCGCTCTTCCTTGCTGGAGGCGCCTTGAGCAACTTGCGCCTGCGCCTTGATCGCGGCCACAGGCGTGCGCAATTCATGCGCCGCATCAGCGGTGAAGCGCCGTTCCTTCTGGATCGATGCGGCGATGCGGGTGAACAAGCGGTTGAGCCGCTCGATCAGCGGCACGACCTCGCGGGGTACCGCTGCAGCGTCCAATGGCGCGAGATTATCCGGCTCGCGTTGTTCGATTTCGCGAGTCAGCTTGACCAACGGGCGCAAGCCGCGCGCCACCGACACCCACAGCAGGATCGCCAGCAATGGCAGGGAGATCAGCACCGGTTGCAGCAGGTTGCGGGCGATGGTGCCCGCCAGTTGGTCTCTCACATCCGCACGTTCAGCGACATGGATCAGGTATTCGCCGGAAACATCCCACGAACTGAACACACGCCAGCCCTGACCGTTGATGACACTGTCGCTGAAACCCTGTTCGATGGTCGCCAATGGTTGCGCCGGCGCGTTGACCGAATGGATGCGCAGATTCTTCCCGCCCTCCCAGACCTGGAACGCGATACGCGGGGAATATTTGTGCGAGGACTTGGCATGTTCAGTCTCGATCTCGTCAAGCTCATGCGATGTTTGCGCCACCAGCAAGACCGCGGCTTGTGCCAGATGCGCATCCAGCACCTCGTTGAGTTCCTTGCGCGCATCGAAGTAAGTGACCGTGACCGCCACTCCCCAGACCATCACGACAGTAGTCAGCACCAGACCCAGTAATCTCTGTTTAAGGGAAATATTCATACTCAGCCAGCCCTGTCGGCCGCGATCAGGTAGCCCACTCCGCGTATCGTCTCGATCAGATCGGGAAATAGTTTGCGGCGCAGATGATGGATATGCACTTCCACCGTATTGCTTTCGACCTCTTCACCCCAGGCATAAAGTTGTTCTTCGAGCTGGGTGCGCGACAGCACCTTCCCCGCATTCAGCAACAGCGCGTGCAGCACCGCAAATTCCCTGGCCGAAAGTTCGACCGGCTGATCGTGATACAGCACGTGGTGGGAGGCCGGGTCGAGTATGACTCCGGCGACCTGCAACTTTGGTGTAGTGCTACCACTGGCGCGGCGGATCAGGGCGCGCAGGCGAGCTGCCAGTTCACCCATGTCGAATGGCTTGGCCAGGTAATCGTCGGCGCCTGCATCCAGGCCTTTGATGCGGTCGTCGACGGCATCCATCGCGGTCAGGATCAGCACGGGTATCCTGGCGTTTTGTGATTGGGCACTTTGTGTATGGGCATTTTGAGTCTGGCTGTTGCGGCTGCGCAAACGACGCAATACCTCCAGCCCGGAAAGGCGCGGCAACCCCAGATCCAGAACCACCGCTGCATAAGGCTCGGTGGAAAGCGCCTGATCCGCCGAGATGCCGTCTTTCATCCAGTCTGCGGCGTAGCCGGACTGCTTCAAGCCGGCCTGTATCGCATCGCCCAACAGGGCATCATCTTCGACCAACAGCACGCGCACGATCCACCTTTCAGAACTTATGAATTAATCTGTAGCGCAGATGATTCCTTCACAAGTTCCCGGTTAACTGCGAACTTCAGTGATCTTCACTCTGCCCGGCATGCGTCGCCCCACCGCCGGATGGCCCCGCGCCGATTGCCGGATAGCCGAACCAAAAAGCCACGACGGCCACCAGCATTATGACACCCAGCCAGGTATAAGAACGCTTGATGCCTTCAGTCTGCCCGTCTGATTTGAAACCGGTGATCATCGAGCGCACCAGATTCTCGCGATGCAACACGCTGCTGACCACAACGCCGAGTACATGCACGGCCACTACCGCCAGCATCATATAAGACGAGACATCGTGCAGCTCTTCCAGTGCATCGCCACCCACCTCCTGATACACCATCACTCCGCTGACGCCGGACACGACACCAAGGATCAACAGCAGCCAGATCGCCATGCTCCCGGCCGGATTGTGGCCGGCATAATGCGCGGGCTTGCGTTTCACCAGCGATTTCAAATAGGCAACGACCTCGCCGGGGCCGAACAGGAACGCACCAAACCTGGCATAGCGCGTGCCGATAAAGCCCCACAGAAATCTGAACGCGAGCAAACCGAGCAGGATGTAGCCTAGCGCCACATGGATATCGCGGTTGCGCTCGGACTCTGCGGTCAAAAATGCACCGGTGAACGACAGCACCATCAGCCAGTGAAACATCCGCGTCGGGACGTCCCAAACCAGGATACGTTTACTCATGCTGATCTCCTTTAGAGGTGCCCTTTATTCAGGTATTTTACTTGGGCATCCTGATATCGTGCTCATTGTAACTGCCGCTCTGCGCCTGGGTATGGCAAGCCGCACAATTGGAAGGACTCTTCACCTTGGGATCTTTCCAGGTGCGGTCAGCCACCTTGCGATGCTCGGACTCGAACCAGCGTGTATCGGAGATGCGTAACGGCGGCTCGATCCCGTTCGACGAATTACGCTGTTTGGTGCTGGCGTTCTTTGCCAGAAAGTCGCCGATCTCGGTAGCGGCCGCGGCATCCAGACTGGCATTGCTGCCAAAATGCTTGTCCAGCCCGGACATCACTGCACGCCATGATTCAGCCGAAAGAAAGCGTGGTGGATAGGCCAAATGACAGGAACCGCATTCATCTTTCCACTTCGCGTTGGTAACAGGATTGCTGCTGCCTTTCTTGCTTCTGCTCCCGCCCTCATCTTCATCGTCATCTTCGGCATGAGCGACAGTCATCGTGACGCTCATCAGCAATACCGCAGCAGCAATTGTCCAGCGGGAATTCATATGATTCTTCAACATGTCAGTCTCCTTGGTTTTATTTACGGATGGTAAGCAGATAGGCAAGCACATCACCTTTTTCCTGCGTCGTGCAAACACGATCCAACACATCGTTACAATTGCGCTTGAACCACTTCTCTACTTTTTTCGGGTTGGTGAACCGCTCTGCATTCGCGGACGGCGCCATCGGATCGATCGGCTTTTCAGTCTTGGCATGCTTGCCTGTCGCAGCGGGATTGTCGGTATGACATGAAGTGCAGCTCCATTCATTGCCGTGTTTCACCTTGAAGAACTTCTCCCCGCGCGCGGCCGAAAAGCCCTGAAAATTCGATGTACTCTTTGCCGCTTCACTTTGCAAAGCAGACAGCACATCGACAGGCGTTTCCGCAAATGCCGGTTGCACCGACAAACCGACGACGAACAACAAAGCTGATGCATATGATGTACGTAACATGATTGATCTCCTTTATTAGCACTGCCAGGTGCGCAGAATAGGGGGTCAACCTTAAGGGATGCTTAAGCGCAAAAAGTATCTTGTGGGATGCCAACCTGAATGAAACCAAGAAAACGAAATAATTGCCGAGTCATTCCCGATAACCCCCTCTGGTGTAACAACTAGCCATTCGACCAGGCTGTCAAACCACAACAGCCAAGTCGCTGGTTATAACTCCCCCTTGTCAGGGGGAGAACGAAGCTGTTCCTCCCCTGACAAGCCTGTCCTGAGCTTGTCGAAGTTGGGGAGGTTGGGAGGGGTTTGTGGTTAATGGACATCTGGGTTCAATAAGCAATACCGGCAGAACATGACATCTTGGAATTTGAAGGCGACCTACGCAGTTAATGCCACGCTTTTGACTTGCGCAAACACCTCCATGCCCACCACCAGCCCGAGCTGGTCGCGCGAGCGACGGGTGATGCGCGACAGCAGCATATGCCCAGTGCCGACAGCCAGTCTCAGAATCACCCGATCCGGGCCTTCGTCCTGGATCTCGGCGATACGCGACGCGAGGATGTTGGAAATACTGGAACCTTGCGGAGTTAACGTGGCGATACTCACATCGCGCGCCAGCACGCGGGCGCGCACCGTGCTGCCGACAATCCGCTCCACCTTGCTCACCCACAGTTCACCGCCGGAAAAATCCAGCCGGGTGAGATGGTAGGCTTCGTCATGCGCCGCAACCTTCGCCTCGATCACCGCGCCCGCGTCATCCAGATGCGCAGTCGGCAGATCCAGCCGCGACAGCGTGTCATTGAGTGCGCTGCTGGCGATGACGCGCCCCTGATCCAGCAGCACCAGATGGTCAGCCAGCCGCACCACTTCATCCAGCGCGTGACTGACGTACAGCACCGGGATTTCCAGTTCGCTGTGCATGCGTTCCAGATAGGGCAGGATCTCCTGCTTGCTGGCGGCATCCAGCGCCGTCAGCGGTTCATCCATCAACAGCAACTTTGGACTGGTGAGCAGAGCTCTACCGACAGCGACGCGCTGCCGCTCGCCACCGGAAAGACTGCCCGGATCGCTGCGGTCTATCAATTTGTTCAAGCCCAGCATCTCCGCCACCTGTTCCAATTGCACGTTGCGCTGCGCGGGCGGGATACGTCGCAAGCCATATTCCAGATTGCGCCGCACCGACAGATGCGGGAACAAGCTGGCTTCCTGAAACACATAGCCGAGGCGACGGCAATGCACCGGCAGAAACCTTGCTCCGTCCTGCCACACCTCGTCATGCACCCGCAGCAGACCTCCCGTCGTCCGTTCCAGACCGGCGATGCAGCGCAACAACGTGGTCTTGCCGGAACCGGACGGGCCGAACAACGCGGTGATGCCGCGTGCCGGCAACTGCAAGTCTGCATGCAGCGCGAAGCCGGGATAGGCGAGATCGAAGCGCGCGTGGATCATTTCCGCCGCCCGGATGGGTTGAAGGTGTAGAGCAGCAGCAACGCAATGAATGAAAACACCACCATCGCCGATGATAACCAGTGTGCGTGAACATATTCCATCGCCTCGACATGGTCGTAGATCTGCACCGACACCACGCGGGTCTGATCCGGGATGTTGCCGCCTATCATCAGCACCACGCCGAATTCGCCGACGGTGTGCGCGAAGCCAAGCACCGATGCGGTAAGCAAGCCGGGCTTGGCCAGTGGCAATGCCACGCTGAAGAAAGTATCCAGCGCGGACGCGCGCAACGTTGCAGCGGTTTCCAACGCGCGTTCTGGTATGGCTTCAAAAGCATTTTGCAGCGGCTGCACCACGAACGGCAATGAATAAAACACCGAGGCGATCACCAGCCCGGCGAAAGTGAATGGCAACAGGCCCAAGCCCAACGATTGCGTGAGTTGGCCGAGCGGGCCGTCCGGCCCCATCGCCACCAGCAGATAAAAACCGATCACGGTCGGCGGCAACACGATAGGCAGTGCGACCACCGCGCCGACCGGCCCCTTCCACCAGGTTTTGGTGCGTGCCAGCCACCAGGCGATCGGCGTGCCGATCAGCAGCAGAATGACGGTCACCACCGTAGCCAGCTTGCAGGTGAGCCAGATCGCGGAAAGGTCGGTGGTAGAGAAGGCAGAGTCCATTGTGTTATTTCAAATAATCCATAAAGCGCGTGTCTCCTCCCCCTTGCAGGGGGAGGGCTGGGGAGGGGGTAGAAACTTGGTTTCCCCACTGCTCCACCCCCATCCTAACCTTCTCCCTGATGAAACTACTAGCCATTCGACTACGCTGGCATAGCCATCTGACTAAGTTGGCAAACTACGCCAACCAAGTCATTGGTTAACACCAGCCAAGTCGCTGGTTATGCAATGGGAAAGGAACTGTCCCGGTTCTACTGGGTAATCCGTCTTCATTCTACTTCGCCCGGCAACGCAAATCCGTAACGGGTCATGATAGTCCGCGCCTCCTTGCCCTCGATGAAGCGCGCGAATTCCCGCGCCAGTGTATTGCCAGCGGCGCGACTGGTGATGATAAAACCTTGCTCCAATGGCTGATGCAGTTTGTCAGGGATCAGCGCATAGCTTCCCTGCTTCGCCAGTTCCGGGCTGAGCGCCAGCGACAACGCGATGATGCCGACCTGCGCATTGCCGCTCTGCACATATTGAGCCGTCTGCGCGATGTTCTCGCCATACACGAGTTTGGGTACTATTTTTTCCCACACGCTTGCCGCCTTGAGCGCCTCTTCCGCTCGCTTGCCATAAGGCGCGTGCTGAGGATTCGCAATGGCGATTTTCTGAATGGATAGATCGGTGAGATCGGCAAGCGTCATCTTGCCGGCATCGCGCGACGGACTCCACAGCACGATGCGCCCCACTCCATAGGCTTGCGCCTCGGATGCGCCAAAACCATCTTTATAAAGTTCGAGCGGGTAAGAGATGTCGGCGGAGAAATAAATATCAAAGGGCGCGCCCTGCCGGATCTGCGTGCTGAACTTTCCGGACGAACCATAGATGGTTTCTATCTGTGCCGCAGGATATGTACGCTTGAACGACACGACGATCTCGTCCAGCGCAAACTTGAAATCGGCGGCAGCAGCGATGGTGAGCTTCTCATCTGCGTACGCCGTATGCACGACGGCCAGAAGGTAGAATAACAACATCCGGACGAGCCGTGCGATAGTCATTTGCTATTTTTTTGGCTGGGCGTGTGCTGGACGAAATGCCTTACATTGCTCGGAATCGGATTCCAGATACGCGCCACCTATCAGGTCGATGCAATACGGAATCGCGGGAAACACCGCATTCAGGCAGTCGTCGATTGCCGAAGGCTTGCCGGGCAGATTGACGATCAAACTCTTGCCGCGTATCCCTGCAGTTTGGCGCGACAAGATCGCAGTAGGCACAAACTTCAGCGATACGCTGCGCATCAGTTCGCCGAAACCCGGCATCATCTTGCTGCATACCGCCTCGGTCGCTTCCGGAGTGACGTCGCGCAACGCGGGGCCGGTTCCGCCGGTGGTGACGATCAGGCAGCAGCCTTCCACATCGCTAAACTCGCGCAATGCCGCTTCGATCTGCGGCTGCTCATCGGGGATCACTTTCGCCACCGCCTGCCACGGGCTGGTCAGCACGCGCGTGAACCATGCGTGTATCGCGGGACCGCCTTTGTCTTCGTATTCGCCGCGGCTGGCGCGATCCGAAACCGTCAAAATACCGATGCGTGCATTCATCACAAATTATCCCTTGAAATAACTTCCCCTCCCTTGCAGGGGGAGGGTTAGGGTGGGGGTAGAAACGGTATTGCCCATTCCATCCACTCCACCCCCATCCTAGTTGCCCCCTCGCTTCGCTCTCCCCCTCTGTAAAGGGGAAGGAACTGAGTTCACCACTTTCCCCCAACATCATCCTGAAACACCGTGCCATCCAGCAACTGCACGGTCACCTGATCGCCTGCTGCCAGTCCGGTGCAGGCGGAGGGCACCACCAGCAAGCCATCCGCCCTAGCCATCGACAACAACATGCCGCTGCCCTGCGCGCCGGTGGAAGTTGCCGCATAGCCACCCTGCTCATTCGCCAGTGTCACCCTCACGAACTCGGTGCGGCCGGGCTGATGCTTGATGTTGTGCGTCAGCCGCGCCGCTATCGTGCGGCGATGCAATCTGGCATGTCCCATCATGCGACGCAACGCCGGTGCGACGAACTCTTCAACGCAGACCATGCTCGAGACCGGATTGCCCGGCAAACCAAATACAAAAGTGCTTGGGCTAATACCGAACGCCATCGGATGCCCCGGTTTCATCGCAACACGCCAGAACTTCATCTGCACGCCCAACCCTTCGATAGTCGGGCGCACGTAATCATGCACGCCGACCGAGGTGCCACCCGAGACCAGCAGCACATCGAATCTCAGGCCGCGCTGCAAATACTCCGCCAACTCGGCAGGATCATCGCGCGCGATGCCGAGCAAGTCCGGCTCTATGCCCAGCGCCTGCACCTGCGCCATCAGCGCGTAGCTGTTGGAGTTGGGTATCTTGTTCGGGTCGACGGGCTCGTCCATATCTTCCAGCTCATTGCCGGTGGACAGGATCGCCACGCGCGGACGGCGAACCACTTGCACCTGTGCGCATTTCACCGTCGCCAGCACTCCGGTCAGGCCCGGTGTGATCTCGCTGCCCGCGGTCAGCACCACGTCGCCGTTGCGCATACCCTCGCCTTGCGGACGTATGTCGTTGCCGGCCTTGACTGCCACATCGATTCGCACGCTGCTGTCAGACAAAGCTTGAGTATCTTCCATGCGCATCACCGCATCCGCGCCCTTTGGAACCGGTGCTCCAGTCATGATGCGTGCGCATTGGCCTTCCTGAACAGTTTTGGTCGGCATGTCGCCCGCCTTGATGTCCTCGATGATTTCAAGCGTTGCGGGAACAGTTACAATATCTGCACTGCGTAACGCAAATCCATCCATCGCGGAAACATCGTAAGGCGGCAGATCGCGATTCGCGCGCACGTCTTCGGCCAGCACGCGACCCAATGATTGTTCCAGCCTGACCGGCTCGGCATCAAGTTGATTCACGGATTCGAGTATGCACTTTTGCGCATCCGCTACTGATAAATATTCCATCTACCTTATCCCCGTTTCGCGCTTTGCCCGTATCACATCCTGAGGTGTATCCAGATCGAAGAAACTGCGCAGGGCGGGATCCGCTGCCAGCAATGCCGATTCATCCACATAACAAACATCCAGCCGTTCCAGCACAGCCCGTAAACTGTTCTTGCCGCCGGAATCCAGATGAGCCCGTATCACCTCCAGACTGCTGCGCGCATAGAACGCCGCGAGCGGCTGAGGATGGCCTTGAACTACCGGTACGACTGCCTGACAACCAACCCCTCCCGGCCTCCCCTTATCAGGGGAGGAGAGCCTGCCTCCCCCCTGATAAGGGGGGACTGAGGGGGGTTTGAACCGATATCTACCCAGCAGCTCGATCACCTCCGGCACAACAAACGGCATATCGCATCCCACCGCAAATACCCATGCCGTGTCGGCAGCAGCGAGTCCGGACGCCAGTCCGGCTAGCGGCCCGGCAAAAGACGGATCGTCGCAGACTTGCGGCAATCCGATCTCCGCGCGCGGCTGGCGGACGCTGAGCATGACTTTCGGAAACACCTGCCGCATCGTGACTGTCACTCTTTGCAGCAGCGTCTGCCCATCCAGCAACAGGCTCGCCTTGTCGCTCCCCATGCGCTGCGAGTCGCCGCCCGCAAGGATGATCGCGGTGCAGTCTTCTATCACTTGCGCTCCAGAATGAACCGGACTATGCCGTCGATATCGTCGAGCGCGAAATGCGGCAACTGCGGATAGACCTCGTCGACATCCGTGACCATCGCAATCAACCCATCCTCGACTTTGCAGCGGGGAGTCGCAGAGCACTCGCGGCGCAACACCTCGACCTTCGCCCCGACTGCATGCGAGAAACCCTCCGCCAGCACCAGGTCGGCCTCGCCGAGAAAACGTTGCGCAAGTTGCTCCGGCTCGCGCCGGTCCACCGCATCGGCAACCAACTGCAACTCGTTGGACGTGACCAGCATGCTCATCGTTGCGCCGGCCTGCTTGTAGCGCCAGCTGTCCTTGCCCGGCGTATCCAGCACCACCTTGTGGTGCGCGTGCTTGATCGTCGCGACACGCAACCCCCTGCCGCTGAATTCGCGCAACAGCTTCTCGATCAGCGTGGTCTTGCCGCTGCCGGAATGGCCAACAAAAATGAATACGTTCGGCATCTTCAAAAGTATTTCAGGGATGTGAAGTGACCCATGACTCGCCTTCCGGCGTGATCTCTTTTTTCCAGATCGGCACGCGCTGCTTCAGCTCATCTATCATCCAGCGGCAGGCATCAAATGCGGCGGCGCGGTGCTCGGCGCCCGCCGCGATAAACACGATCTGCTCGCCCGCACCGACCACCCCCACTCGATGCACGATGCGCGCGTCCAGCAGCGTGAATCTTTTTATCGCTTCGTCGCGCAATTTGTTCATCTCCGCCAGCGCCATGCTGCCGTATGCATCGAAACTTATTTTTGAAACGCTGCGCCCCTCGGAAAAATCGCGCGCGCAGCCGATGAACGTGGCGATCCCGCCCATCCGTTTCGAACTGGCAAGCAGCGCGCGGACTTCTTCGTCCTGGGAAAAATCTTCCTGTTGCAGCCGCACTGATTCCTTCACCTCAACCCCCGGAAAACTTGGACATGAACACCACTTCACCACCATCCTGCAGCGCATGCGTCATGTCCAGTACATGCTCGCCATTTACGGCTGTGAAACAGACGATCTCGAACGCCGCCGGATATTTGGCCTGCATCTGCCGGTAAAGGTCATCCAGCCGCATTCCTTTGTGAAACTCGACTTGCTGAGTATTCACGCCGACGCGCTCTGCCACCGGTCCGAAAAACAATACGTTTATCATGAGGACTTTTTTATCCCGGATTGTCCATTAGCGCAAAAAACCTCAGAGGTAGGAGCCAGCTTGCTGGCGATATTGTTCACATTTATTTGCTTACACATAGCAAAATTCGCGAGCAAGCTCGCTCCTACAAACCGGAGTCACGTTTCCAGACCCCGCTTTTGCCGCCGCGCTTTTCTTCAAGCTGGATATTCTCGATGCGCATCCCCCTGTCGATCGCCTTGCACATGTCATAGATCGTCAGCAGCGCCACGCTGGCAGCACACAGGGCTTCCATCTCGACACCGGTCTGGCCGGTACTGCTGGCAGTCGTCACCACCTTTATGCCGACGCAACCATCGGCGTCGGGTTCAGCTACATCGCTGAATACCACATCCACACCGGTGAGTGCCAGCGAATGGCACATCGGGATCATGTCCGGGGTGCGTTTTGCCGCCATCACCGCGCCGACATCGGCGACCGTCAGCACATCGCCCTTGGCGATACTGCCGGTCCGGATACGTGCCAGCGTTGCAGCTTGCATGCGCAATATTCCGCTGGCGATCGCGACGCGGGAGGTACTGGGCTTGTCGGAGACATCCACCATACGTGCCCGGCCTGCATCAGAAAAGTGAGTCAGCTTGTCCATATATGTCTTCCAGTTTGCAAGATTCAGCTTCCGCAAGCGTCGCAGGCGAGGTCCTTGTTCAAATTGCTGCGCATGATATCCATGTCCAGAGCGTTGATTGTAAGCAGTTTGCCGCTCAGGCCGCGCTCTATACCTGCCAGCAACTTGAGCGCTTCCGCCGCCTGCAGTGTGCCGATGATACCTACCAGCGGCGCGAACACGCCGGTAGTCGCACAGCGCAACTCGGCTGCCAGACTATCCTCGGGGAACAGGCAGTTGTAGCAGGGTGCGTCGGCGCGGCGAAAATCGAACACCGCGACCTGCCCGTCGAACTGGATCGCCGCGCCCGATACCAGCGGCTTGCGCTGCGCGATACAGGCACGGTTGACAGCATAACGCGTGGCGAAGTTGTCGCTGCAATCCAGCACCACGTCAGTCTGCGCGACCAATCCGTTCAAGTGCTCTCCCTCTGCGCGAACCGTCAGTGCGATGCACTCGACTTCCGAATTGATGTCTTGCAGCGCATTCCTCGCCGAACCCACCTTGGCTTGGCCTATGGCAGAGGTGCGGTGAATTATCTGGCGCTGCAGATTGCTCAGTTCCACCGTGTCATGGTCGCACAAGGTCAAGTGGCCAACCCCGCTGGCGGCCAGATAAAGTGCAGCGGGCGAGCCCAGCCCGCCAAGGCCGATGATCAGCACCCTGGCGTCGAGCAGGCGCTGCTGCCCCTCGATGCCGATCTCATTCAGCAGGATGTGGCGGCTATAGCGCAGCAGTTGCTGATCGTTCATGCTTGTAGTCCATCATCCGCCGATATAAGACATCTCGATCTTCTGTCTGGTGCCTGCGGTTGCGGCATTTCGCATTTGCGAGTAACGATCTTTGCGCTGCTGCCAATAACCGGTGATCAACCTGCCCAGCATCTGGTCATCTGCGCCCTGTCGCAACGGCTCGCGCAAGTCTGCACCTTCAGTGGCGAACAGACAGGTATAGAGCTTGCCATCCGTCGAAAGCCGGGCACGGGTACATTCACCGCAGAACGCCTGGGTGACCGAGGCGATCAAGCCGATCTCACCGCTGCCATCCGCGTATCTCCAGCGCTCCGCCACTTCGCCCGGATAACCGGGATCTAGCGCTTGCAGCGGATGGTGCTGATGGATGAGCTGATGGACTTCACTGGCAGTGATCACCTCATCAAGGCGCCAGCCGTTGCTGTTACCCACGTCCATATATTCGATGAAGCGCAGGATGATGCCGCTGTTGCGGAAATGTTCAGCCATGGGAATGATCTCGTGGTCATTCACGCCGCGCTTGAGCACCATGTTGACCTTGACCGGCGCAAGCCCGACACGCTGCGCTGTGGCTATGCCATCCAGCACGGTCTGGACCGAGACGTCGGAGTCGCTCATGCGTTGAAAGGTCTGCTCAGTCAGTCCGTCCAGGCTGACCGAGATGCGGGACAGCCCGGCATCCTTGAGCGCTTGGGCCTTTTTGGATAACAGCACGGCATTGGTGGTCAGCGCGATCTCGATCGGTTTGCCTGCCGAATCGTTGAACCTGGCGAGTTTTTCGATCAGATGTTCGATGCCGCGACGCAACAGCGGCTCGCCGCCGGTCAGGCGGATCTTTTGCACACCCAGCCGGATGAACAACCTGGCCAATCGCTCGACCTCTTCAAAGCTCAGCAGCTCGGCGCGCGGCAAGTAGGCATAGTGCTGATCGAATACTTCGCGCGGCATGCAGTAGGTACAGCGCAGATTGCAGCGATCGGTGACTGAAATGCGCAGATCGCGCAGCGGACGGTGCAGCGTATCGGCGATGACAGGCTCATCGCGACACGGTTCACCCGGCAACCGTTGTTCCGGAATGAGGCGCGTCGTCGTCGAAGGTGTAATTGGAATGATGCTGCGTGCATTTGCCATGGCGCATAGAATACGCCAGAACATTGCCGGCGCAAAGCTGCAATTTCTGCGGTATCCATCGGTGAAAAGTAACAGCAAATAGAGTTTGCCGGATTCGAACTGACGACCTACCGCTTACAGGCACTTGACTGGCAAGACAAACGAAAAAGGCCTGCATTACTGCAAGCCTTTTAGATATTGGTGCCGATTATCGGATTCGAACTGATGACCTACCGCTTACAAGGCGGTTGCTCTACCAACTGAGCTAAATCGGCATAAAACCGGAAACAACTGTGACCTTCCTCAAGATGGTGGGTCGTGCGTGATTCGAACACGCGACCAACGGATTAAAAGTCCGCTGCTCTACCGGCTGAGCTAACGACCCCTCGCAAAGGAGCGCGAATTATACGGATATAGCTCACCCTGTCAACGCAAAATGCAGTTTGCCGAAAGGATTTTCGCTCGCTCATGCATATCGGGTCGGATCTTCTACATCCGCAGAAGCAAAGCCGGCGCGGCGCAAGCGGCAAGCGTCGCAGACACCGCAGGCGCGTCCGGTATCATCCGCCTGGTAGCACGACACGGTATTCGAAAAATCCACGCCCAGCACATTTCCCTGACGAACGATCTCGGCCTTGGACAGATGCATCAGCGGCGCATGCACGGTGAGCGGATGTCCTTCCACGGCCGCCTTGGTGGCCAGGTTCGCCATGCGTTCAAACGCTTCAACAAAAGCCGGCCGGCAATCCGGATAGCCGGAATAATCGACCGCATTCACGCCGATGAAAATATGCTGCGCCTGAAGGACCTCGGCCCAGGCGAGGGCCAGCGACAACATGATGGTGTTGCGCGCGGGCACATACGTGATGGGAATGCCATCAGTGATGCCCTCTACCGGCACTGCAA
>JBDTPM010000043.1:0-23983 GCA_039932695.1 Gallionella sp.
CAGTCGACCGCGCTTTGCGCCGAACGTGCCAGACCCCATGCCAGACCGATGCCTGCAGACCAGCCGCTATTGCGCTTGACCAGCGGGCTGTCACGGTTGGTCGCGCCGGTCAGTGACTCCAGCCGCAGGATGTAGAACACCCGCACGTCGGGTATGAGCGTATGCGACGCGAGCAGGCCCGCGCGCAACGCGATCAGCCCGCTTTTTGCCGTGTAGCTGGGACGGGCGGGCGTAGCCTCGTTCGGCGCCACTCCGTAAAAGGTATCGGCCAGTCTCCCATCACCGAAGATCGCGCCGAGACTGGTGGAGATGAACCAGCGGTTGGGCAGGCGCTTGTCGATCGCCCATTGCGGCTCGAACGCGACGCCACGGGAACGAAAACCATGGCTGACGTCGATCACTTCGCGCAACGGAAACTGCAAGCGCGACTCGCTGCGACCGGACGAGACATCGCCGAGGTTGATCTTCAGCCGCGGACCGAACTCGATCATCGTGCCCAGGTTCGCCATGCCGCGCCGGGCCGCGATGTCGGTTGAATTCGAACCCAGCGATGCGGCAAATCCCAGGTCCAGTTCGCTGCGCGGGGTCATCACCGCGCGCACCCCCACGCTGCCACGGTCGGCGCGCAGGTACTCGCCGCGGTAGATGACATAAGGCAAGACCAGCGCGCGGCTCGTTCGGTCGTCGGCGCCGGGATAAGCGGGCTGCGCGATCCCCAGACCGAACAGCCCCGCCTCCCAAAGCGGCAGCCTGGGCAGGGCGCTTGCCGGTGTGACGGGTGCCGGTGCATCTTGCGCCAGCGCGGAATTAGCCAGTAAACAGATCGTTGCGACAGCGATCAGTATTGGACGAAGCATACGATTATTTCCGGGGTATAACATCATGGATGAGAATCTTTCAGGGGTGTGCCGCTTGCGCACGCATGTCCGTGGCGAGACCTTTCATGTCGTCGATCAACGATGATATCGTTTTGTGCATATGTGCTTTTTGCTTTGCCGTCAGCAGTCCATGGATCTGCACGATCATTTCATCCGAGCCGGTTTCGAATGCCTGAATGACACGTTGTTGCTGCGAGGTTCTGGTCGCCTCGGGGGTGAGTATCCACGACGACAGGAATGCGGCGATCCTTTCAGCACCGGCATGCTCGTTTAATAGCGCGATCAACCTGCCTTGATTGGCCTCCCGATGCTGCATGTAAATTTCGCTGGCCAAGGGCAGGCGGCGACTCATCTCCCGGATCTTTTGTGTTTGTTCCTTGCTCAGCTTTCCGGCCAGCCAATCCAGAAATGACAGGGTTTCATCCGCGCGTTTGTTCAGGATGTCATCGTGACTGCTGTTCAGCACTTCTTTTTTCAGCTTCTGATTCTGCTCGGCAAAAGTTCTGCCCAGCTCCTGTATTTGCCGGTTATCCAGGCTGCTTAACAATTGTGCGGTGGGCCGGATCGCCGGCTCCAGGGTCTTTTTGTACAGATTCATCAGGTGGGCTCTCAGCAGGGCGATTTGCTCGGCCGTCAATCGGCCGTCAGTTTGAGCTGTCCCGTTCAGGTTTTGCAGAAAGATGATGTATTCTGGCAGTGCCTCTTTGCGATGCCATTGCATATAATCGGAGACTTGCTGCCGGATGGTGACTTTCTGCGCGGCATTGAATGTGGTGTAGCCGTTGATTTTATGTTGCAGATACCAGTCGGCGTTGCGGTAGGCCAGCATGGCAGTGCTGCAGCCGCTGCTGAATAGCGCGAAGGCGAGAATGACAAGTAGCGATTTTTTCATGCCCACCGGTTGCTCCAGAAATTCGTTGCGAAAAAAGGTTAACATGAATACGCGAGCATCAGGGTCAGGCCCGGACTGTAACCGTGCTGCTTCCGGGTGTTGCCGGATGCTGCCGGCTTCTCGTGCGCACAGTGCATGCAGTATGGGGGCAGTCACCCGAAATAAAAGTTCCACTATCAAGAAATAATATGCAAACCAATTTGGCCGAATCCATCAGGGATACTCACGAAGGTCGCGAAGCAGACGCGATATTGCGCACCTGCACGCACTGCGGTTTCTGCCTGACCGCCTGCCCCACTTACCAATTGCTGGGCAGCGAACTGGATAGTCCGCGCGGGCGCATCTACCTGATCAAGCAAATGCTCGAGGGTGAACCCGTTACCGGCAAGACCCAGCTCCATCTGGATCGTTGTCTGACCTGCCGTTCCTGCGAGACCACCTGCCCGTCGGGTGTGAAATATGGCCGGCTGGTGGACATCGGGCGCGGCATCGCGGCACAGAGAGTCGGGCGCAAATTGTTTCAGTCGCTGCAACGCAATGCCTTGCGCAGGGCGCTGACCAGTCCTGCGATCTTTGGCAGTCTGGTGAAGCTGGGGAGGATGATGCGCCCGATGTTGCCGGGCGCCTTGCAACAGGCGGTGCCGCCCGCCAAAGCTGCTACCGCATGGCCGCAGACACGCCACTCCCGTACCATGCTGGTGCTGGACGGTTGTGTGCAGCCGATTCTGGAACCCAACATCAATGCCGCGGCAGCCCGTCTGCTCGACAAGCTGGGCATCACCCTGGTGCGCGCCGAACAGGCGGGTTGCTGCGGTGCGGTAAGCTATCACCTCGATGCGCACGAAGCCGGACTGGACGCGATGCGGCGCAATATCGACGCGTGGCTGCCGCATCTCGATAGGGGAGCCGAAGCGATCGTGATGACCGCCAGCGGTTGCGGCGTGACGGTCAAGGAATATGGTCATCTGCTGAAGCATGATCCCGATTATGCGGACAAGGCCGCTAGAGTCTCTGCTGCGACCAGGGATATGTCGGAAGTGTTGCTGGGCGAAAACGAGAATCTGACCGAGTTGCTGGGCAAGGCAAGCGCAAGCGGCAACACGAAACAAATAAGGTTGGCCTTCCATGCACCGTGCACGCTGCAACACGGCCAGAAGATCACCGGCGTGATCGAGGCGATGCTGACCATGGCGGGTTTCGAGCTGACACCCGTTGCAGACCAGCACCTTTGCTGCGGGTCAGCCGGAACCTATTCGATCCTGCAAAAGGAGTTATCGCAGCAGTTGCTGAAAAACAAAGTAGCCGCGCTGGAAGCAGGTGCACCGGCCGGCATAGTGACCGCGAACATCGGTTGTCTGACGCATCTGCAAGGCGGCACCGCAGTGCCGGTCAGGCACTGGATAGAATTGCTGGAAGAGCGATTGGCGTAGCAAGTGAATCATTAACGTCGAGCACAGATTGTTATATTAGGCTGAAAGTGCCAAACCCCCTCCAGCTCCCCCTTGCACCCGCAAGGAGTACGCCGTTGGGTTCCCCGCTGCTCCGCAGCGACCCTTCCGCAGTCAGGGGGAGAGCCGAACCTGCTCCTCCCCTGACAAGGGGAGAGCGTAGCGAGGGGTCAATTGGGAGGGGTTTGTGGTTTATGGACAATCTGGGTAGTGGATTACAGTGTGATGACAATGCCTCATGAACCGGAATGATTTTTGAAATGAAAAACTGCCATGTGGCAGTCACGAATCAAATAAAGATCAACAGAAAGAAAAACAATGAGCATCAACATCAAACACAAAAATCTGTTCTTCAAATTTGCCTTGCCGGCACTGATGCTGGCTGGTGGTACGGCCTGGCTGATCAGCAGCAGTGCAGCTGAACAAACCGTTCCCGCGGTAAGCCGCCCCGCGCTGACGGTGCGCACCACGACACTGCGCGAGGATAAATGGGCGCGAATGTTGTCGGCGAACGGCAGCATCATTCCGTGGCAGGAAGCCATAATCAGTGCGCAAGTGCAGGGGTTGCGGATCGCCGAGGTGAAGGTCAGCATCGGCGATCATGTGCAGCAGGGCGATGTGCTGGTGACGCTGGACAATTTCACGCGCACCGGCAGCGGGCAGGATGCTCCGAATTTGGCCCAGGGTCGCATCGTGGCTCCGGATTCAGGGATCATTTCTGCGGCAAGTGCCAATGTGGGTTCCCTGCCCCAATCCGGCACGGAACTGTTCCGGCTGATCCGCAAGGGGCGTCTGGAATGGCGACCCGAGTTGACCGCCGAGGAATTGATGCAGATACGCAAGGGCATGACTGCTGAAATCGAACTGGGTGAAGGGCGCATCATCAGGGGCACGGTGCGCGCGATCTCTCCATCGGTGAACATGCAGACGCGTTATGGCTACGCCCTGGTCGCCTTGCCTGACAGCGGGGGAATCGTTGCGGGCGCGTTTGCGCGCGGCACGTTCGATATCAGCGGCGGCAGGAAAACGTTGCTGTCGTTGCCCCAGTCTGCCGTCATGCAGCGTGGCAGCATGACTTATGTGCTGGTCGTGGGGTCGGACAACCGCGTGCATGAGCGGGCGGTGACGATCGGTCAGCGCAGCGGCGATCGCGTTCAGATCAGGCAGGGACTGAAAACGGATGAGCCGGTCGTGGAGAGCGGCGGGTCGTTCCTGACCGAAGGTGATGTCGTTCAGGTGGTGCAGGGCATTTCAATAAAATGATGGATTTTGATTCAAGACAAGCCGTGGCGCAGTCGAGCAGCGGAGCATACACGCCAGTATGTGAGCAGCGGAGACAATCTGCTACGCAGTATTGGAGCAAAAGACGCATATTTAGAGGTGCCCTGAAATGAATGTCTCATCCTGGTCCATCCGCAACCCCATCCCTGCGGTGCTGCTTTTCGTGATGCTCACCTTCTTTGGCGTGATGGCTTTCAAGGCCATGAAGATCCAGCAGTTCCCGGATATCGATCTGCCTACGGTCACGGTTACGGCTTCGATGCCTGGGGCCTCGCCGGATCAGATGGAAACCGAAGTGGCGCGCAAGATCGAGAATGCGCTGGCCAGCGTTCAGGGCTTGAAACACCTGTATACCCAGGTCAAGGAAGGAAGTACCGTCATCTCGGCCGAATTCCGTTTGGAGCGAAACTCGCTGTTGGCGCTGGAGGATGTGCGTTCAACTGTCTCGCGTATTCGCAGCGAATTGCCGCGCGAGATGCTTGATCCGGTCATCAACAAGGTTGAGCTGAGCGGCAAACCCATCCTGACCTATACCATCTCGGCGCCTGACATGGGCGAGGAAGAGCTGTCCTGGTTCGTGGACAACAAGGTAACCAAATTGCTGCTCGGCGTGAAAGGCGTTGGTGCGGTCAACCGCGTCGGTGGCGTGACCCGGCAGATCCGCGTCGAGCTCGATCCGGTCAGGATGCTGGCCTTGAATATCACCGCATCGGAGATCTCCGGCCAGTTGCGCCAGATCCAGCAGGAAGCGCCGGGGGGGCGCACCGATCTTGGCGGCATGGAACAAGCTGTGCGCATGGTGGGGACCGTGCAAACCGCAGAGCAACTGGCACATATGGAAATCGGTTTGCGCGATGGCCGGCACGTGCGTCTTGACCAGGTGGCGAATGTCAGCGACTCGATCGCGGAACGTCGTTCGGCGGCCCTGCACGATGGCAAACAGGTGGTCGGGTTCGAGATCGTCCGCTCGCTGGGTGCCGGCGATGTTGCGGTAGCTGAGGGTGTAAAAGCCGCGCTTCAGGGCATGAAGCAAATCCATCCCGAGATCACTGTGGAACGGGTGTTCAACATGGTGGATCAAGTCTATGAGACCTACGTTGGCTCGATGGAAATGATCTTCGAGGGCGCGTTTCTGGCGGTGATCGTGGTGATATTCTTTTTGCGCAATACGCGCGCCACCATCGTTGCGGCGACCGCACTTCCGCTGGCGGTCATCCCGACATTTGCGGCCATGTATCTGTTCGGCTTCACCATCAATGTCGTGACTTTGCTGGCGATGTCCCTGGTCGTCGGTGTCCTGGTGGACGACGCGATCGTCGAGATCGAAAACATCATGCGCCATCTGGAAATGGGCAAGAAGCCCTATCAGGCGGCGATGGAAGCCGCCGACGAGATCGGCATGGCGGTGATCGCCACCACCTTCACGCTGGTGGCGGTGTTCCTGCCAACGGCTTTCATGAGCGGCATCCCCGGGAAATTCTTTGTGCAGTTCGGCTGGACTGCGGCTGTGGCAGTGATGTTCTCCCTGGTGGTGGCGCGCTTGCTGACGCCGATGATGTCTGCCTATTTCTTGCAACCGCGCGCAGAACATCCGACGCCAAAATGGATAGCGCTCTATCTCATATGGGCGCAATGGTGCCTGGCGCATCGCAAGTCCACGCTGGTCGCTGCGGCCGTATTTTTCGCCGGTTCTTTCATGCTGGCCAGCGATTTGCCGACCGCATTCCAGCCCAAGGACAACCAGTCCCAGACCCAGGTCACGCTGACCCTGCCGCCGGGAACCAAGTTCGAGCAGACCTATGCGCTGGCCGAGCAGGCGCGCCACATCGTCATGCAGAACCCGAATGTCACGCTGGTCTATACCGCCATCGGCGGCGGAACGACGGGAGGCAACGCGTTCGAACCAACCGGGACACCGGAGGCGCGCAAGGCCACGCTTTCCATACAACTGAAGCCGCGAGAAGAACGGACATTGCGCAAGCAGCAGATCGAAGGTGAATTGCGCGAAGCGATGACTGCGCTGCCCGGCGTGCGCGTCAAGATCGGGATGGGGGCTGGAGCCGACAAGTACCAATTGGTGCTGACCAGCGAGAACGGCAACTTGTTGAACGAATATGCGTTGAAGGTGGGGCAGGAGCTGCGCACCATCCAGGGCATCGGCAATGTGGTGTCGAATTCCAGCGTGTTGCGCCCGGAACTGGTGGTGCGTCCTGATTTCGCGCGTGCTGCCGATCTGGGTGTCACTTCCAGCGCCATCGCCGAGACCTTGCGAGTGGCGACCAATGGCGACTACGACCAATCATTGGCCAAGCTCAACCTGCCGGATCGGCAGCTGCCCATCATTGTCAAACTCCGTGACGATTCACGGCAGGATATTGAAATGCTTTCACGTCTCGTGGTGCCGGGCACACGCGGGCCGGTGATGCTCGGCAACGTGGCGACATTGAGTCTGGAGAGCGGCCCTGCACAGATCGATCGCTATGACCGGCAGCGCAATATCACCTTCGAGGTCGAGCTGGCCGGCCAGCCGTTGGGCAAGGTGAAGGCTGCCGTGCTTGCGTTGCCGTCCATCAAGAACATGCCGACGGGAGTAGAGATGGCACCGATCGGCGATGCCGAGATGATGATGGAGTTGTTCGCAAGTTTCGGCCTCGCGATGTTCACCGGTGTGTTGTGCATCTACATCGTTTTGGTGTTGCTGTTCAAGGACTTCATGCAGCCGGCCACGATATTGTGCGCGCTGGTGCTGTCGGTTCCGGGGGCGTTCCTGGCGCTTTACCTGACCCACACCGCGATCTCGATGCCCTCGATGATCGGCCTCATCATGCTGATGGGTATCGCGACCAAGAACTCCATCCTGCTGGTTGAATACGCGATCGTCTCGCGTCGCGAGCGCGGCATGAACCGCGCCGAGGCGTTGCTCGATGCGTGCAGGAAACGCGTGCGGCCGATCGTGATGACGACGATGGCGATGGGTGCAGGCATGTTGCCGGTGGCGCTCGACCTGGGTTCGGGCGACGGCAGTTTCCGCTCACCGATGGCGATCGTCGTGATCGGAGGATTGATCACCTCGACTTTCCTGAGCCTGCTGGTGATCCCGGTGGTGTATACCTATGTGGACGATGTGATCGAATGGTTCGGCGCCAAATTCAAAAAATACCGGACTGTCCATGCTTGATTCTATTTTAAAATCAATAGGGAAATATTGTAGGGGCGAGATTCATCGCGCCCTAAATCTATTCATGCACCAGAAGAAGGGCGCGATGAATCTCGCCCCTGCCGAATTTTGATCTTTGAAATAGAATTGGAATGATATGTGGGATGAGCGCTATGCCGGCGAGGATTATCTTTTCGGTACCGAGCCGAATGCTTTTCTGGTGTCACAGCGGCACCTGCTGAAACCCGGCATGAGCTGCCTTGCGGTAGCGGATGGTGAGGGGCGCAACGGTGTGTGGCTGGCCCAGCAGGGATTAAAAGTGCTGTCGGTGGAGGCATCGGCGGTGGCGCTGGACAAGGCAAAAAAACTGGCGCAACAGCGCGGTGTCGACGTGGATTTCGAGCTGGCGGACTTGCTGCAATGGGACTGGGGAGTGAGCCGTTTCGATGTGGTCGCGGCGATCTTCATCCAGTTCGCCGGACCGGAGCAGCGCGGGCAGATGTTCGCCAATATCAAGCGCTGCCTGAAACCCGGCGGCCTGCTGCTGTTGCAGGGCTACACCCCGCGCCAGCTCGAATACGGCACCGGCGGGCCATCGCAGGCGGAAAATCTCTACACCGAAGCGATGCTGCGCAGCGCCTTTGCCGATTGGGAGTTGCTGCATCTGAGCGAGCACGATGACTTCATCAGCGAAGGTTCGGCACATCACGGCATGTCGGCGCTGATCGATCTGGTGGCGCGCAAGGGTACTTGAGATGAGCCACCCGCAACGGGTTGTCAGGCTATATGTTAGGAGAATAACTGCCGCTATGGATGCCCGCGACCTTGATATTTGCTTTGGCTCACGGCACGATGTGCAAATGATGATACTTTTTCTACAGCTTCGTTAGGGCAAGAGATTTATTTCGGAGTAGACTTGGTCATCAGCGTGAATTGAACTGGAAGACATAATGAATTTCACCATAGAACAGGAACAGGAATCTGACGGGCGTTGGTTGGCGGAAGTCTCAGAGTTGCCAGGTGTCCTTGCTTACGGCGCGACTTCGCTGGAAGCAGTGTCCAGGGCTGAAGTTCTCGCTCTTCGCGTAATTGCTGAACGACTTGAACACAGCGAAAGTCGTCCCTTTGCCATAAACATTTCTATCCCGATTGCGGCATGAGCCAATGACCGTCGGTCAAAGCCAAGTGCCTTCTTGCTGCGCTACTTCGACTGGGCTGGCAAATCAAACGACAATCCGGTTCGCACAAAACACTTGCCCGCAATGGCTGGCCTGATTTTGTTTTCGCCTTCCATGATGGCGACGAAGTCGGCCCCAAAATGCTGGTGCGCATTGCAAAGCATACTGGTCTATCTCCAAATGATCTGTAGCCCCAAGTTCGCAATGTTTTTCCAATCAGAAATATCCGAGCCTGTCCATCATGGCGCTTCAAGTCACGCTCGCCCTTCAGATCGCTTGCGATAACACTTCCACTTCCCATTGGTTAAGGCTCTTGCCATGCAGGCCAAAGGGGCTCGGATTGTTTGGCGCATGATTGATGTTTTGAAAACCATGTGAGCAAGGCCCCTTTTGTGAGGGGCATGTGTCGGTTGTTTTTGCGTAAGGCGTGGCATTGGCTGCTCAACCATTGTCATCGCGCCCTGCAAACAGGTTTGCTTGCCTATCGCCCGCATTCCATCTAATGTTGACCTGTCCCGCGCAGACCGGACCGCAAGGTATTCAGACAAGGGAGTGGATGGAATTGAAAGAGGCATTGGATGCGCTCAACTCGCTCAAGCAGGCAGGCGTGATCGAAGACTATGCAAGCGGTGGTGCAATCGCGGCTTCTTTCTATATTGAAGCTGTCAATACCGAAGATGTGGACGCCTTCTTGTTCATGTCGCCGGGTGAAGGGGCATTGTTGCTTTCCTTGTCTCCGATCTACGATGCGCTCAAGAAATTGGGAGGCGTCGTCGAAGAAGAATATGTCCGATTCGGGGAATGGCCCGTCCTGATTCTCCCGGCATACAAACCGCTCGTTGAAGAGGCAATAAAAAATGCTGCAAACGTCAAGTATGGCGATATTGCTACCAGAATATTCACCCCTGAATTTTTGTGCGCCATTGCGCTGGATACAGGAAGGCTGAAAGATTATTATCGTGTCGCGTCATTCATCGAACAGCGGCAGGTGGATATGGGTAAGCTGCGCGAAATGGTCAAGCAGTATGGGCTTGAAGACCGCACAAAGAATGTTTTGAATTGGAACCAGAATGAAGACCGATAAAACAAATCAGGAACGGCTTGATTTTGTGGTGAAGGCGAAAGCCGCCTATCGGCGTAATGCCCAATCAATGTCGTGGGAAGAAAAAATCGCCTCCATCGAAAGAATGAGGAAGGCATCGAAAATCGCAAAAGCGGGGAATGTCCGCAAGTCGGCATGAACAATCCTGCATCTGCGCGAGCATGACGACTTCATCAGCGAAGGTTCGGCACATCACGGCATGTCGGCGCTGATCGATCTGGTGGCGAAAGAATAAGCAAGACCGGAAAGTGAACGCCTTCTTTCAGGTAAAGCAGGCAAACCCGCGCTTACTTCACCAGCGAGACAAATTCCTCAAACTTTCCGCCCCGGGTCTTGGGTAATTCCTGATTGAAATAACTGAAGCGGAGCGGAAAACCATGTCCCAGTGCGCTGTGGATCATTGCGGTGAGCCGTGCTTCCTGTTCGTTCGATAGCGGATTTTCCACCACCAGATTCACTTCGACATCGTCGAGGCTGTGCTGGATGACTTGATACTGTCTGATATCTGCGACTTCACGAAACCGGTATGCGCCAACCAGCGGCCAATGACGTTCGCCGTTGGGAAATACCACCATGTTGCGCCGCCGACCCATGATGCGCGAAAAAGTCTGCAATCCCCGCCCGCACGGGCAGGGCGGGCCAATCTCCGCATAGTCGCGTATCTCATAGCGGATGATGGGGGTGGCGAAGTTGTGCAGATCGGTGATGACGACCCGCCCGACCTCGCCCGGTTTGCATGGTCTTTCATCATCATCCAGCACTTCCACGATCAGGCTTTCGCTCTGGACATGGTACAGGCCGCTGACCGGGCACTGCAGCGCGATGAGTCCGGCTTCCTGCGAGCTGTACATGTCCACGATCTCGATTGCACCCAGGCGACGGCAACGCTCACGCAGACCGGGATGCAAGGTTTCGCCTATCGTGCGAACCTGGCGCAGTGATGGTGGAAGGGTGTCGCCAGTTTCGAAGCGATCCAGCAATGCGCTGAGGTTAGAAGGATAAGTCAGCAGATAGTGCGGATCGATGCGAGCGAGCCATGCTGCCTGTTGTGCAACATCCATCGCCAAAGGTTGCGCGTACGACGGCCCTGTGTCGAACAGCAGGGTCGCCGGATGCCCCCAACCGAGCTTTGCAGCCGCAACCGGGTCGTCCAATGTCGGCGTCATCGCTTTGATCACTGCAAGAGTCGCGGAGAAATCGCGCTGATGCCACAGATGTTCGCGCATCGCCAAGGCCAGCCACATCAGTTGCGTGACTTCCGTTCGCAACATCGTGACCACTTGACCCGTCGAGCCGGAAGTCTGGATATTGTGCACAGCACCATGTTTGCGGGGCAGGGCGCGGCAATGGATATGTTCTGCCTGCTGCATCAATTCAGCCCGGGTCAGCAGCGGGATGACCGAAAAGCTCTCGCTCGTCCATGCCTGACCGGGGTTCAGGCCAGCCTGATCGAAGCGGCTGCGGAAGAACGGTGACTGTCGATAGGTGTGTGCCGCGAGCAAGCCGAATTGTTCGAGCTGTTTCTGCAACAGTTGTTCGGGTTGCCACCACTGACTTTCTTCAAGTTGCGTCAGCAGGGCGAGCAGATTGGCAGCGACGGGCTCGGGTATGGCCGGCCAGGCGATTCCGCCGATACTACTTTTCATGTTCCGGTATCGATTCATCCGCGTGATTCCAGAATGAGGATAGGGCAGCGTTCGGCCAGTTCATACGCACCTTGTATCAAACCGGTCTCCTTGAGTGAAGGGTGTAGGGTCTTGCGCACCTGTGACAGTGTCGGATAACTGTACCGTGCTTCGGAGCCGCGATAGAAATCGATCGTATCGATGTCTTCGACGCTCCACCCGGTTGCGGATGCGAGCAGCTTCCGGTCGGGGATCAGTCGATCGAAGGTCGCACAGGTCTCGGCGACCTTCATGTCGTGGTCTGCCGATTCCGAAGCGATCGCCATCGACAGCCGCCATTTGAATGCATGGAAGCCTTTCATCTTTCCGCTGAGCGCTTCACGGCAAACCAGCTCGCGGCTTTCTCCCTGCGCAGGGCTGACGAAGAGTCTGAGCAATATCCTGCCGCCGGGTTGTATAGCCCGGCTGAGTTGTTCGAAGAACCTCTCGTATTGCGGGGGGTGAGACAACAGCGTCAGGCAGCCGTCGCCGATGATGGTGTCGAACGATCCCTGCGCGAAAGGAAGCGCGAGCCAATCACCCTGAATGGCAAGCTTGCCGGCATTCTGGATTGTCCAGAGCGCACCGATCATCGCGGCGCTATTATCGATCGCGGTGAGCGTGGGGGAGAGGTCGGCCAGTTCCGGAGTGACACCCAGCAGCAGGCAACGACCGGGGTCGCTCCCGGTCGCTTGCCGGAAATTCTCCACGTCCGCGGCACACGGACGCAAAGGCGAACCGATCCTGTTCCACTGTCTTGCGAAATCTTGCCAGTGTTTGTTTTGGAGGGAAGAGGGCATCAAGGCAGGATGATGTGATCGTGTTTGGGATTGTAACGGCGGAATCCGCTAGCAAAGCCCCTTTTCTTCGAGCGCCCTGAATAGGTGTTCTATATTCTGCCGGGAAAAGGAAGCACCGCTCCGCTCGACCAATTCCACGCGTACCCCTGTTGCCGGGTCACGCTGCAAAAAGGCCTGGCGTATTCCATTGTCACTGATGATGGGCGTGTCGGCGTGGCCGCCAGTTTCAACCACTCTGCTGATCGCCTGGTCCAGGTCGGCGACGGCGAAGGCGATGTGGTGCATCCCGGCACCGAATGCCGCCAGGAACCTGGAGACTTGCGATTCCGGCGACGTTCCTTGAACCAGTACCACGGTCGCGCCCCCGGATTTCATGACGGCAGATAACATGCCGGAGTGGTCGCCGGACATTTCGCTGCGTTCTGCCAGAGAGAATCCCAGCGCCGAGGAATACCATGCGATGGACGTATCGATGTCTGCGACGGCGATGGCAACGTGATCTATGCCCAGAACCAGATCAGCCAGTTGTGAGGGAAGCGTATTCATCATTATTGATCTTTCCGTAATTCATGACAGACTCCTTTGCAGTAGCCGTCATTCCCGCGAAAGCGGAAATCCAGCAAGAAAAAATGCCTTTTGTTTAAACCCACTGGATTCCCGCAGCCCTCACCCTAACCCTCTCCCCCTCCGGGGGAGAGTTGGAGATAACCAGCGACTTGGCTGGCGTAGTTAGCCAGCCTAGTCGAATGGCCAGTAGTTACATCAGAGGGTAGGCGGGAATGACGTGGCTATTTCATTTTATTTTCTAAATTCCATTATTAGCGGTTCGGAACCAGGTCGCCCAGCGCATCCAGCAACGGCCCCAGAAATTTCTCATAATGCCGCCAGCGTTCCACCGACGAAGTGTAGATCGGTTGGCGCACTTGCGTGACGCTGGCGGTACGGATCTGGCGCTTGGTGTTGTGGAAATCCAGACAGGCAGCGTTCCAATCCAGACCGCAGTAATCGAGCAGGCGGCGCGCCTGTGTTTCCTGATCGGCCACGATGTCTTCGTAGTTGATGTCGAGGAAGGCATCGTGGGGCAACACCTTGCGCCAATGATCCATCAGGCGTGCGTAGTCGGCGTAGTAGCGTCCCAGCTCGGCCAGGTCGTAAGTGTGTTCCTGCTTGCGGTTGAACAGGCGCGTGAAGCAAGACAGGCAGGTGTCCACCGGGTTGCGGTTGACATGGATGATCTTCGCGTTTGGCAGCATCAGGTGAATCAATGGAACCGCGAAAAAATTCGCCGGCATCTTGTCGGTGATGTGCTTCGCGTCCGGTGCGCGCTGCCTCAGGCTGGCAATGTACTCGGCACCCCATGCACCGAGGATGGAATGATCAAGATAGCGCAGGTTGTCCGGAAATGTCGTCGCCGCCGGATCGGTCTTGCGGTGAGCGATGCGTAACAGATCCGGCAACTCCCCGGCCCCGTACACATCCGGATGGCTGGCGATGATCTGTTCGGTCAGTGTCGTGCCGGAGCGCGGCATGCCGAGTACGAAGATCGGCAGTTCGGAAGCATCGCCCCCGCCGCGCATGCGGTCGATGGCCTCTTGATTGAAAATCTCTTCCATTTCGGTGAACTGTCGTACCGCCGCATCCGGATCGTAGTTCAATTTGTCGCGTTTCAGTTTGCAGCCTGCGAGAAAGTGCGGGAATGCATTTTCATAATCCTTGTTATCGTCATAGCACTTTCCCAGCGCGAAATGCAGCGTCATCTTGCGGTTGCCGGAATGATTGGCAGAATCCTTCTCCAGCTCGACCAGGGCGGCGAAGTTCTCATCATCCGTCGTCACTTTCTTCGACTGAACGAGATGGATGCGCGCGGATACATTATCCGGCTTGAGCGTCAGTGCGCGCCGGAACAATCCATCGGCACGATCCAGTTCTCCGTTCTCGACACACAGATGCCCCAGACCCAGCAGTGCGTCATCGCACTTCGGGTCGATCTCCAGCGCGCGGGCGAGTTCGGCCTCGGCGTGTGCCGGGTGAGCGGTCTCCGAATAGATGCTGCCCAACAGGGCGTGTGCCTTGGGATTCCTGTCATCGAACTGAACTGCACGAAGCGCGGCCATCTCGGCCTCCTGCAGTAACTCCAGTGCTTGCAAAGTCTTGGCCAGTCCCATCTGCGCTTCGACATAGACCGGACGCAATTCCAATGCGCGTTTGAAACTGCTTAAGGCGGCATCGTTCTCTTCCTGTGCCAAATGGATGCCGCCCATGTTGCAGATCGCTTCAGCATAGTTGGGGTGAATGCGCAATGCACGGTTCAGCGCATCGGTCGCTTCCGGTATGCGGTCTTCTTCCAGCAGCAACGCACCCAGATTGTTCAGCGGTTCGAGATAGTTCGGATTGGCGGCAGCGGCTTTGCGATACCAAACCAGGGCGGCTTCATGGTCTCCGCGTTCGCGCCAGATGCTGCCCATATTGTTCAGTGATGGCGCGAAATCTGGATCGATCGCCAGAGCCCGTTTCTGGCACACCTCGGCCTTGTCATATTCCTTGCGGTCGAAGCAGGCGATGCCCAGGTTACTGTGCGCTGCCACCATCTGCGGTTCAAGCGCGACGGCGCGCTCACCGTGCGCGATCGCCTCATCCAGACGCTTCAGTTGGCGAAGTATCTCGCTCAGATTGGCATGGAACAGCGCAATGTCGCCCTTCACTGCGATGGCCCGCTGGATCAGCTCTGAGGCCAGCGGCTGCTTGCCCACCTGATGTGCGATCACTCCCAGCAGATGCAGGGCGAACGCATGGTTGGGCTGGCGTTGCAGAATCTGTTGCAACAGATGCTCTGACTCCTGCAAGCGACCTTGCGACTGGAGTTGTGTCGCCAGTGCCATGGCATGATCCGGAGAAAGTTGTTGCGCCGCCAGTTGGCTGGCCGGCACAAAACTGAACTGTCCGTGTTGGGGTGGGTTCGACATGGCGTGCTTGGGTTGATCCCGATATTTCCTTGTGTGCTCTGAAGGCGATCCGGTGCGTATGCTGCCATCTTATGTCGAACATGCCAAACTATAAGTTGCAACACCTGTTCAAAATACTCGGCCAGGCAAGTTAAATGAGTCATTTGACCTATTGTGTTTTTTTTCGCATGGGTTCATCATCCGCGCATGAGAACTTGATAAGTCTACCGCTGGTTTGGCGATGGGGTAAGTATCGTGAGAATAAGAAACACCAACAGACAATCTCAATCGAAATTCCAGTTCCGCCTCAAACCGGCATATGCCGCCGTTTTGCTGGCGTTTTCCGTACATTCAGTTCAGGCCAATCCGTTCGATCCCGCAGTGGTCAGCGGCCAAGCCAGCTTCGCCAGCAGCGGCAGTACGCTCACCGTCACCAACACCCCCGGCACCATCATCAACTGGCAAGGATTCTCGATAGGCTCCAACGAGATCACCCGCTTCAACCAGCAAAGCGCATCATCCGCCGTACTCAACCGCGTCATCAGCAGCAACCCATCCAGTATTCTCGGCACACTGCAATCCAACGGACGCGTGTTCCTGATCAACCCCAACGGTATCGTATTCGGCGCAGGCGCAGTCGTTGACGTGGCCGGACTGGTTGCCTCCTCGCTCAAACTCAGCGATGCCGATTTCCTCGCCGGACGCAACAACTACACCCAGGTACCCGGTGCGCAGAAAGTCAGCAACGCCGGCAACATCAATGCGCAGCAAGGCGGACAGATCTACCTGATCGCCCCTGACGTCGAGAACACCGGAGTCATCACCGCACCCGGCGGCGAGATCCTGCTGGCTGCAGGACACAGCGTGGATCTGGTCAGCACCGGCGACCCCAACCTCAGGGTCAATATCACCGCCCCGGCAGGTGATGCCACCAACGTCGGACAACTGATCGCCTCATCGGGCAGTCTCGGCCTGTTCGGCACCGTGGTGCGCAACAGCGGTACGGTCAGCGCAGACAGCGCCACCCTACAGGGCGGCAGGATCGTGTTCAAGGCCAGCCTGCGTGCCGAAATCGGCGGCACGGTGAGTGCGACCGGAACGACAGGTGGCACCATCCAGGCCTTGGGTAACGAAGTGCAGATCACAGCCGGAGCTACGCTGGATGCTTCCGGAACCAACGGCGGCGGCACAGTACTCGTGGGTGGCGACAAGCAAGGCGCCAACCCGAACGTCCTGAATGCGCAGAACACCTATGTGGATGCCAATGCCACCATCAAGGCGGATGCCACACAGAACGGCGATGGCGGCAAGGTCATCGTGTGGGCCGACAAAGTGACTCGTGCGTTTGGCAGCATCTCTGCGCGGGGTGGCATGAACGGCGGCAACGGCGGTTTCGTCGAAACCTCTGCGCACTATCTGGATGTGGCGGGCATCCGGGTCGATGCCTCGGCCAGGAACGGCGATGCGGGGATGTGGCTGCTCGATCCGCTGAATGTCATCATCGATAGCGCGACGGTCGATACGGGCGGTACGTTCATCGGCGGGGTATGGACACCCAATGCTAGTGGTTCTTACATCAGTACCGGTACCATCGTAGGTGCGCTGAGTGGGGGTACTTCCGTCACCATCACTACAGCGAACACAGGGTTTTCCGAAGCGGGCGATATCAACGTCAACGCCTCTATCGTAAAAGCCGGGACGCCCACCGCCACCCTGACATTGCTGGCAGAGAACAACATCAATTTTGCTGCTGGTGCGGGCGTCAGTTCGTCCATTGGTGTACTCAACCTCGTCCTGCATTCCGATTCAGATGGCAGCGGCGTTGGCACGGTCACCTTCGCGGGAACTAATGCGTTCGCCTTGAACGGCGGACGCGCCGACATCTATTACAACCCGGTCTCTTACACAGATGCAGCGACCAAATCCGATTCGTTGAGCAACCCATACTCCGGAATTTTCACCCCGACGCCTTACACCGCCTGGATGCTGGTGAACGACGCCGGACTTGAAACGGCTGGCACGCTTGGTTTGCAGGCGATGAACACCAACCTTGCCGGCAATTATGCGCTGGGCAAAAACATCGATGCGACTGGGACATCCGTATGGAACTTAGGCGCGGGCTTCGAGCCAGTAGGCACGATTTCGACTCCATTCACCGGCACTTTTGACGGACTGGGACATACCATCAATGCCCTTTTCATCAATCGGCCGTCCACTGACTACGTCGGGCTGTTCGGTCGTACGAACGCCAGCACGGTAAAAAATGTGTCACTGACCAACGTCAACATCTCGGGAAACAGTTATGTCGGCAGCCTGGTTGGCTGGCACCAGGGAAACCTCGCCTTTAGCAATAATGCCACGGGCACCGTCACGGGTACTATGGATGCTGCTTCGTTGAGCGGTAATCATATTGGTGGCCTGGTGGGGATCAATTACGATTTTTCGACTATCGATAATTGCAGTTCCGGCAGTACGGTGAGCGGAGACAATTATGTTGGTGGTCTGGTTGGCACGAACCAGCGATCTACCCTCAGCAACAGCAGCGCCACTGGAAATGTGACCGGCACGCAATTCTATGCGGGCGGCTTGGTCGGTGATAGCTATTATTCCGTTATTAGCAACGGTATCGCCAGCGGAAATGTGATTGGCGTGAGTTATGTTGGCGGCCTGGTCGGGCGCAACGGCTATTCATCCAACATTACCAGCAGCAGCGCCACAGGTAATGTATCGGGTACACAGGATGTCGGCGGTCTGGCAGGGTTTAATGGTTCTCAGGTCACCGGGAGTAGTGCCAGTGGCGCGGTGACGGGCACTACAAATGTGGGTGGTTTGGTAGGGAATAACTACTGGATTAACGGCACCACTTTTTATGCTTACTCCTATGGTGTGATCAGCAGCAGCAGTTCCACGGGCACCGTATCTGGCAGCACGAATGTCGGCGGTTTGGCGGGATACAGCGGCGCCGGTTCCGGCATCAATTCCAACAGTTTTGCCAGCGGCGATGTGACCGGGAATTCCAACGTGGGTGGACTGGTGGGTTACAGCTACGGCACTGCTATCAGTGATAGTCACGCATCTGGAAATGTGATCGGTAGTGGCGCTTCGATCAATTCTCTCGGCGGTTTGGTGGGGGCGATCGATTACAACGGTTCCATCACTAACAGCTATGCGACGGGATCTTCAGTGGCGGGAACGGGCGCTGCATCGGTCGGCGGCTTAGTGGGCGTTATCGGTTGGGGAAGTGTCGACAACAGTTATGCATCTGTCGCTTCAGTGTCTGGCGGCAATGGCGTCGGCGGGTTGGTGGGAAATAGTTCAAGTGCCGGATCGATCAGCAACAGTTATGTCAGCCTTGGCGGTGTCACAGGTACCTCGAATTACGGCGGATTGGTGGGCATCAATACCGGCACGCTCACCAACTCGCACTACAACATCAACGGCGTCAGCATCAATGGCGCCTCCATCGTTGGCACGTCCGTCGTCACGTTGGGCGGGTTGTTCGACGACAATGCCGCCAGTTTTAACCTCGTCGGTCAATACACCGATTGGCTGGTAACTGGTAGCAAGTCATTAAACATCTTAAATTACACTTCCCCTTATGGCTCGTTTGGCTCTGTTGTAGCCAATAATTACACCATCAGCAATACTCAGGGGCTGAAGGATATGCTCGGCTTTGCTGACAATTCGCTGTACACCTTCACGCTGGCGGGAAATATCGATCTGACCGGCATGGCAGGTTTCTATGTTCCGCTTCTCGCCAGCAGCTTTGATGGTGCAGGTTTTACTGTTTCCAACTTCAATCTCAATCTGCCTTCTACCAACAGCGGCCTGTTCGGTCGCGTTCTCAGTTCCAGTACGGTGAGCAACTTGGCGTTGGTAGGCGCCACGGTGAATGGTGGCAGCAGCAATAATGTTGTTAATGTTGGCGCCTTGGCGGGCTTGAACGAAGGCACGATCAACAACGTCCACGTCAGCGGCACTGTGTCGGTGACCGGCGCCAATAATGTGGGTGGATTGGTGGGCGCGCTCGATAACTTCGGTTCCATCAGCAACAGCAGTGTCACTGGTGCCGTAACAGTGACGGGTGTCAATGCCGTTGGCGGCTTGGTGGGTAATAGCATCTATTACCTCGGTAGCATCAATAACAGCCATGTTACTGGCGCAACGGTGGCGGGCGCCACCGCTGTTGGTGGTCTGGTAGGTAATAACACCGGCACGATCACAGGCAGCTATGTCAGCAGCGGCGCGGTCACAGCCACCGTCCGCAGCATCGGCGGGCTGGTCGGCAACGATGGCGGCACGCGCACCAATTCGTTCTTCAATATCGATACCGTCACGACCAACGGCGGCAACAACGTTACCGTCGGTGGCTTGTATGCCACGCAATACACCGACTGGTTCAACGGCGGCCTGCTGACGCCGCTGGTCATCGGCAACTACACATCGCTCATGCTGCAAGTCGATGGCAGTTATGGCATCAACTCTCTGCTGGGCATGAAAGACATGCTCGGCTTTGCCGATGATCCGGCGGTATACAACTTCAGCCTGACGGGCAGCATCGATCTGGTCTCATTGCCGGGGTTCTACGTTCCCAAGCTGGCGGGCAGTTTCAACGGCAATAATTTCACCCTCTCGAATCTCAATCTCACTTTGCCGAATTACGACATGGGGTTGTTCGGGGTCACTTCGGCGAACAGCTTGGTGAGCAACATCGGCCTGTTGAATGCCAATGTTTCCGGCTATGGAGCCGTGGGTGCATTGGCGGGTCGCAACTTCGGCAACATCGACAAGGCGTCCGTCACAGGAACCAGTTCAGTGTTCGGTGTGAGCGGAATCGTAGGCGGACTGGTCGGGCAGAATAATGGGGGAGGGTTCACTACATCAGGTGTACTTGCCAGCGGGAACATCATTAACAGTTTTGTGAACGGCGGAACGGTTTCCAGCAATTCCAGTGATGTTGGCGGTTTGGTGGGGAATAACAATCGGGGCAACATTGACCTCAGTTCTGTTGACAGCACTTCCGTGACCGGCACCAGCAATGTCGGCGGGCTGGTCGGCAATAATCAGGGGTATGCGACTTTTTCCAGCGGGGCGCTGAGCGGCAATATCACCAACAGCTATGTCACAAATGGCTCGGTGACCAGCACTGGCGGGTTATTGGGTAAAGGTATCGGTGGCTTGGTCGGATGGAACATCGATGGTGACATCATCGGCAGCCATGTTTTGAATCCGAATGTGACTGGTGGTTCAGCCTCAGAGGTCGGCGGGCTGGTTGGACATAACAAGGGGGGGTTCAATTCTGTCTATCAAGGCCCTTCGACACCATATTTGAATGTTTATTTTGGCAAAATCAGCAACAGCTATGTGAACGGCGGCACTGTAACTTCCACTGGCAATGATGTCGGCGGACTGGTGGGCAGTAACTTTGGTGCACTCATCGAATTTAGCCACGTTGATTCCATCATCGTGACCGGTAATCTGAACGTCGGCGGACTGGTGGGCAATGACAGCGGAGAAGGTTGGAGTGGGGGTGTTGGTAAAGTCAGCGATAGCTATGCGCTGAACACCCAGGTGATGGGCGAATCAAAGATTGGCGGTCTGATTGGTAACGTAGCTGCGCCAATAACTTTCAATAGCAGCGATAATTTTGATTCCGTCATCAATAGCTACGTCAGCGGCGGCACGGTGACCAGCAATGCGACGAGTTCAGCCTTGGCGACGGGCGTCGGCGGATTGGTGGGCTACAACAGCTTCGGCAATATCAACGGCAGCTATGTCACCAATGGCACGGTGGTGAACGGCGGGTCTGCCAGCAACGTGGGCGGCCTGGCCGGGTATAACATCGGTTCCAGCAGTGGTCCGTCCAGCAGCCTGGTGAGGCACGGCCTTATCTCCGCCAGTTATGTCAACGGTGGCACGGTGAGCGGTAGCTCCAGTGTGGGCGGTCTGGTGGGGAACAATACCGGCAGCATCAGCAACACATATGTCAGCGGCGTTACAGTTAGCGGCAGCAGCTCGATCGGCGGACTGGTTGGCAACAACATCGGTACCATCAGCAATAGCTACGTCAGCACTGGCAGTTTGAGTGGCGGCACCCTCGGCGGCGTGGTGGGTTGGAATTCGGGTACGGTCAGCAACACCTTCTGGGACACGGCAATGCCGGGCGTGTCGTTCGGTATTGGCTATGATGCTGTTGCCTTGGCTGGTAGCAACGCCGGTGCAACCGGGCTTGATGCCGTCGGAATGACAACCATGTCGAACTTCGCTAGTGCCGGATGGGATATCGCCAAACCTGGCGGAGTAAAATCAGTCTGGCGCATCTACGAGGGTTACACCGCGCCGCTGCTGTCCATCTTCCTAAAGCCGCTGAACATCACGGCCGATCCGGTGAGCAAAGCTTATGACGGCCTGGCCTATAGCGGCGGACTGGTCAATCCGGTCTATACCCCGGGCAACCCGAATCTTGTACATGTGCTGGGCAGCGCATATGGGGTCAATGACATCAATGCGGGGACTTATGCTCCTGCCTTGTATTCCGATCAGCAGGGCTACGATCTTACATTCGTGGGTGGTGATCTAACGATTACCACAGCTTCTGTCACTTTGCTGAGCGTTAATGCCAACGAGATCGTCAACACCACCCTGATGTTCGGCCCGGACAGCGGAAGCGCGCAAAGCACCAGCACGACCGACAAGAAAGACAAGCTGGCAGAAGAGATCATCGCGGCTGCCGAAACAGAGCAGGCCGGTGGCACGGCTGCCGCGCCGTTGCCGGTCTGCAGGTGATGCCGGGATGAATATGCGCGATATTTTCTGCATCAAGCAACACCTGGCCGGACCGATGCTTTTCGCCGGCGTGTTGGGAATATTTTTGAGTATGCCGCAACTTGCTTCGGCGGCGGAAGCCGCTGCTGCCGCTCCTGCAACTGAAGCCGAGCAGGCCGTGTTGCGCTTCGCGATCGACCGTTATGTGGTGGAGGGTGCGACTTTGTTGAGCAAGGCGGAGATCGATGCGGCGGTCGCGCCCTATGTGGGCAAGAGCAAGGATTTTTCCGATGTGCAGCGCGCGCTGGAGGCAGTAGAAGAGGCGTACGCCAAGCGCGGATTTTCGGCGGTGCGTGTGGTATTGCCGGAGCAGGAATTGGAAAAAGGCACGGTGCGTTTCCGCGTTGTGGAAAGCCGCTACGGACAGGTGACGGTGAAAGACAATCGCTTTTTCACCAAGGCCAACGTGCTGAACGCGCTGCCTTCGGTGCGCAGCGGCGGCGTGCCGCATACCAAACAGGTCTCGCGTGAATTGAAACTCGCCAACGAGAATCCGGCGCGCCAGTTGAACGTGGTGCTGAAGGCGGGGGAAAAGGATGACGTGGTGGATGCGAACGTGATCGTCACCGACAGCAAGCCATCCAGCTGGGGCGTCTCGCTCGATAACACCGGCACGCCGGAAACCGGGCGTGCCCGGCTGGGGCTTTCCTACCGCCATGCCAATCTGTTCAATGCCGATCATGTCGCCAGTATCCAGTATGTGACTTCACCGCAATATCCCGATCGGCTGAGGGTGCTTGGCGGCAGCTACAAGATCCCGCTCTACCGGTCCGGCAACAGCCTGGAATTCTTCGGCGGATATTCCAACGTGAATTCGGTGATGGGCGGCCTGTCCAACTTTCAGGGCGGCGGCCTGCTGTTCAGCACGCGCTACAACTTTATGCTGGACCGCGTCGGTGTGTTGGATCCGCGTCTGTCGTTGGGGGTGGACTGGCGCGATTTCCGGCGCATCGAGCTGACCAATCCGCCGCCGACGGTGTTGTATAACGAGATAGTGGTATTGCCGGTCAGCGTCACTTACGCGGCGCAGGGCAAGTTCTTCAAGAGCGATGTCGGGTTCAACGCTTCGCTGGCCGCCAACGTGCCCAAGATGAACAAGGGACACAAGTCGGATTTTGCGAAATATGACCAGGTGAACATGACTATTCCGCAGTCCAGATATCGCGTGTTGCGTTATGGCGCGAACTATTCGCGGCTGATAGCCGACAGTTGGCAATTCCGTACCGTGCTGATCGGGCAATACAGCAACAATGTGCTGATACAGGGTGAGCAATTCCGTTTGGGTGGAGCCGATGCGGTACGCGGATTTTCCGAAGGCAGTGAAGGCGGGGAAAGCGGTGCGCGCCTGAACCTTGAGGGATATACGCCGGATTTTGGCATGAGAGATATCGCGACGCGCGCCCTGGTGTTCTACGACGCGGGCCAGGCGACCAGCGCTGCCGGGCTAAAGACCACGATCTCCGGCGCAGGGATAGGGTTGCGCGCCAATTATGCCGAACAGTTTTCACTGCGCGTGGATCTTGCAAGGATCATCAAGGCGGGCACCGACCCTGAGCAGCGCGCGGGAGATTGGCGAGCCCATATGAGCTTTTTTGCTTCGTTCTGATGAAACCGATGAGACATGAGATGAGAACATCTACCCTAATATTGTCAGTAGCACTGGCTGTGATCTCGACGGTGACGAGCGCCGCCGAGGTGGAGGCCGGCAGGGTAGCTTATATCGGCGGCGCGCTGGTGGCGCAGCGCGCGGACGGCACGGTGAAAGTGCTCGCGCCCAAGTCCGAGGTGTATGCGGGCGATATGCTGATCACCGCCA